>CALVFC010000041.1 GCA_944326735.1 uncultured Limosilactobacillus sp.
TACTGCCCACGGTCACTCTGCTGGTGTTCTGCGGAAGATTAAGGAAATCCGTGATCACTTCCCAGACGTAACCTTAATTGCTGGTAACGTGGCCACTGGTTCTGCTACTAAGGCTCTCTTCGATGCCGGGGTTGACGTTGTTAAGGTTGGGATTGGACCTGGTTCAATTTGTACTACCCGGGTGGTTGCCGGTGTTGGTGTCCCACAAATTACCGCCATTTATGATGCTGCCCAAGTGGCTCGTGAATATGGCAAGCCAATCATTGCCGACGGTGGGATCAAGTACTCTGGTGACGTTGTTAAGGCCTTAGCTGCTGGTGGTAATGCCGTTATGCTTGGTGGAATGCTTTCTGGTACCACTGAAGCTCCTGGTGAAGTCTTCGAAGACGGTGGCAAGAAGTATAAGGCTTACCGTGGAATGGGATCTGTTGGTGCCATGGCTCAAGCTCATGGTTCTTCTGATCGTTACTTCCAAGGTGGCGTTAACGAAGCCAACAAGCTGGTTCCTGAAGGGATCGAAGCTCGTGTCCCTTACAAGGGTGACGTGGCCGATGTCCTCTTCCAAATCGACGGTGGTTTACGTTCAGGAATGGGTTACGTTGGTGCTCCTGACATTCCAACAATGATTGAAAAAGCGCAATTTGTTCAAATCACTAATGCTGGTCTTCGTGAATCACACCCTCACGATGTTCAAATCACCAAGGCCGCTCCTAACTACAAGTAAAGTTAGCCAAGACTACTAAAAATGCGACTGGAAATTTCCAGTCGCATTTTTTATATACAAGTTAGTAAACAATGACAGGTTCGTGTACCTCTAAGGATTGATAACCCTTTGGAGCATCAGCGGGCTTCATATTAGCACAACCATGGGAACCACCCTTTGTAACGCTATTCGTCTTCAGGTAAGCAGTCTTGGACCAGTCTGTCCGCCATGGAGCATCGTGGAAACCACAGCCACTATTGGTGAATTGGGACCAGTATTTAACCTTACTTGCGTATTGCGAACCATCATCATTGGAACCTTTCAAAACGGATGGTGATTGTTTATACATGATGTACCAGACACCGTGGGGAGTTTTGTCCCCCGGCTTGTTAGAACCGGTAACAACATCAGCATCAAAGACACACTTGCCATTACGGTAGAACCAGGCGTGTTGGTCCGCAATGGAAATGACAGCATACGTCTTCCCAATGCCATCGTTAGCTTTCACCCCATAGCCGGTACCACCAGTGTAGTAGCCCTTGCCATAAATGTCATTAGCAGCGTTCACCTTGTGCTGGCCCTTCTCCAGAGCAGTAGTAAATGACTGTTGGGCTTTTGTCTTACTAATCTTCCAACCGTAAGTTCCCTTGTTGCTCGTCGTGATCCACTTTCCGGTAGGAGTCTTAAACTTGAATGACCGACCTAAAGTTGCTTGGCGGCGATTAATTCGGTTAATGCTGGAATTCAACTTATGAAGGTCCAGCTGGTATTTACCATGTTGATAAGTCGCCGAACTAATAATTTGCGCGGCAGTTAAATGATAGGCTTTACCGGCAACGGTGTAGGTCACATCCCGTTTCTGCAGCTTTTGTAACTGGACCTTTTCGTGTTGAACCGTGGAACTAGAAGCGGTCAGGGGGTGCATGTGGTGCGCGGTAATTTTAATTGTTCCCCGTGCCGCTTGGTGGTTAAATTGGCGCGTGACGTCTTCTGGGTCATACATATCGCCAGTCTTAGCGGGGATGATGGTCACGTGGTTATCCTTGAGGAGGGCGTAAGCGTCCACCGGTCGTTTGCGGCCCTGGTTCATTTGCTGAAGGGCCATGTTAACGGCATTCTGTAACTCATTTCGCCGCGCGGCCGAATTGTCAGCCGGGGTCAGGATTAATGCTTGCTTCTTTTTGGAAGGGAAGAAGGTCCGTTGCTTCTTCTGAAGTTTCTTTAGCTGCCCTTCTTGTGAATTACGAATTCCTGAATCAGAAGCTGTTCCAGAGTGGATTAGTTGGCCGTTGATGTAAACTCGGTTAGGTCGTTTAGCAGCCTTGACCTTAGTGAATGCTTGCTTAACGGTCAACCCGCCAACCTGCACACCGTTAACCGTGACGTTCCGGTTAAAATGGGTGTGTTGGTGGTGGACCATGACGCCAACTACGAGGATCAGGATAATCGCCACAATTGCAGCACAACGTTTAATAGATAATTTCATTGTGATTCCTCACATGTTTGGATTTTGTTCGATTACTTTTCATATTGTACTGTATCAATGAAAAAATTCAATCAAGAGAGCACCAAAATTGAAGGAAAAGCGACAAATTAAGACTCGTGACTCTTTAGTCGAAAGAAATTATGACTATTAATAAAAAAGCTGTTACAATCAATTTGTAATTTTGTTTTATTGAGGGAGAAAAATTATGAATAATAATTCTGGAGACACAGACTTCCCACTAACGAGGTCTGAGTATCAACGCCAGATGCATGGTAACGGTGGCAATAACCGTGAACCAAAACATTGGGGTAATCGAATCTTTTGGGCAATCGTTCTTATCTTAATTGCCATTATTGTGATCTTTGGTGGAATTGCTTGGCATAATGTCCACCAGACAAGTAACGAAATGTTTACCTCGGCGGGGGCCAACAAGGAGCGGAATGCCCAAAAGGTATTGGCTGAACGTCGCCCAGTTTCGATTTTGCTATTGGGGACAGATACCGGTGATATGGGTCGTCATTACAAAGGGCGGACTGACACGATTATGCTGATGACGATCAATCCCCAAACAAAGCAAACCACCTTGGTTTCTATTCCTCGTGATATGAAGGTTAACCTTCCGGACTATCCTGATGATTCGCCAGCCAAGATTAACGCGGCCTACACGTTCGGTGGAACTAAGGAAACAATTAATACTATTCAAAAGTACTTCAACGTACCGGTTGACTTCTATGCATTAGTTAACATGGACGGAATGAAGGAAGCCATCAACCAAGTGGGTGGGGTTACCGTGACACCACCACTAACCTTTGATTACGAAGGCGCTTCTTTCGTCAAGGGTAAACCTCAGCATATGAATGGTTGGACGGCCCTCAAGTTCTGTCGGATGCGGTACGATGATCCGCAAGGGGACTACGGTCGTCAGCAACGGCAAAAGATGGTCATTGAAGCCTTATTGAAGAAGTCTGTATCATACAAGACGGTCCTGAATCAGAAGTTCCTCAAGACCGTATCGAAGAACGCTAAGACAGACCTGAAGTTCAATGAAATGCTGACGCTTGCTCAGCACTACCGGCAAGCTACCAAGAATATCAAACAGAGTCATGCACAGGGAACAAGTGATGACTCCGATGGTCAGGCTTTTCAAGATGTTTCACGATCAGAACGGCAACGGGTTTCTGACCTGCTACGGTCTAGCCTGGGACTGGAACAAGAAGACATTAGTACGAATAATTAATCTTTAGTGACCCAAGTAAGCATCCGCTTGCTTGGGTCATTTGAATTAGAAAATGGTATTATGGAAGTGTGTGTAAAAAGCAAATATTTCATTAAGGTAAGCCGAAAAATACGGTGCTTAAACATAAAATGACTATAATTAACTAGTTAAAGTAGTTGAAGGGGTGAATGACATGAAAATTTTGGTAGTAGATGACGACAAAGAAATTGTTCAACTATTAGAAATTTACATTCGAAATGAAGGTTACGAGCCAATTGCGGCTTACAACGGTAAGGAAGCAATGACTAAGCTCAATACTAATCCGGACATTGCATTGATCATTTTGGATTTGATGATGCCAGAGATGGACGGGATGCAAGTCATCAAGCAGGTGCGCAAGGACTCCGATATTCCAATTCTCGTGTTGTCTGCTAAAACTGCCGATATGGATAAGATTCAAGGCCTGGTTTCTGGTGCCGATGACTACGTAACGAAGCCATTTAACCCATTGGAAGTGATGGCCCGGGTTAAATCATTACTACGGCGCAGCCAGGGTGAAGTGACTAATGACACCCCAGATGTGCTGAATGTCGGTCCATTAACCATCAATAAGGACTCCCACGAAGTTAAGACGATCAAGGGTGACACGATTCAATTAACGGCCCTTGAATTCGGTATTTTGTACCTGTTGGCCAGTCACCCGAACCGCGTCTTCTCAGCGGATGATATTTTTGAACGGGTATGGCAACAGGAAAGCGTTGTTTCTGCTAAGACGGTCATGGTCCACGTCAGCCACCTTCGTGATAAGATCGAAGAAGCAACGAACGGTGAAAAAGTGATTCAAACCGTATGGGGTGTTGGTTACAAGGTTGAGGACCACTAGAATAATGCGTGTGAATATTTGATGGAGGAACGGTTGTGAAACTAACTGGACGCGAAAAAAGTTCATTAATTTTTGAGGGGATTGTGACGGTTGTCCTATTGATTCTCCTGAATCTGGCAATTATCACGATTGCTCAAGACATTGTGGAATCAAATCCGGGGATCACAAGCGGGATCTTCATGATCAAACAGTCACTGCGGATTGGTCCGATGCAAGCACAAATCTGGAGTTACCAGCGGATCATAATTGGCTTTTTGATCATCATTGATATCTGGGTCGTTTGGTGGCGACTCCGCCGGCGCTACCACCTTTATCAAATGAACCACATTATTGGCGAATTACACTATATTGCGCAGGGCCACCTGGACCACCGCATTCCCTTTAAACTCAAAGGCAATGAACAGCATGTGATCACCAGCGTTAACGCCCTCGTTGATAGTGCTGTTCAGTCAATGGATGATGAACGAAAAATTGAAAAATCCAAGGACGAGTTGATTACCAACGTCAGCCATGACTTACGGACACCGTTAACCAGCATCATTGGCTACCTGGGATTAATCGAAGATAAGCAGTACCGGAGTGAGGAGGATATCCTCAAGTACACCCACACGGCTTACGAAAAGGCCAAGCAGATGAAGAATCTGGTGGAGGACTTGTTTGAATACACCAAGGTTCAACAGCATGGGGCACCAGTCAATATCATGAAAATTGACTTGAACCAGTTGCTGGAACAGCTAACTGCCAGTTTTGAGTTGGAAGCCCAGCATCGGGGGATCGAAATCACCTCCCATGTTGAACCGGACCCGTTAATGCTGGAAGCTGATCCGGAAAAACTAGGTCGGGTCTTTTCCAACCTGGTTTCGAACGCCTTTAAGTATGGTAATGGGGCCTCCTATATTAAAATTGATGCCCGGCAACGGGGCACGGAAGTCGTTGTTAAGGTTAGCAACGACGGGACACCGATCCCTGCTGAATCAATTGACCACCTGTTTGAACGTTTTTACCGTGCTGAAGCGTCACGTTCGCGGGCGACCGGAGGAACTGGACTTGGTTTAGCGATTGTTAAGAGCATCGTTGACCTTCACCATGGGACAGTGAAAGCTGAATCAAATGAAGAGCAGACCTCGTTTATCGTTACCTTGCCCCTCAAGCAACATAAGTAAATTAAGTTGGGAAGACGGAAAACATTCAAAAATTCCGTCTTCCTTTTATATTCACCGAATGTTGAATGTGTTAAACTAAAAGAGCATTGTGTCGGCTTCTGTGCGAAGCTAGAATACAAATTAATTGGAGGAAATTCTGTGTCGGCAAAAGCGCAAATTAATCCTGAAAAAGCACGATGGCTTGAAGTCCTCGGCATCGCAATGCCCCTTTGTCTGAGTTACATTCCAATTGGGGTTGCCTGTGGGATCTTACTTCACGCGGCGGGCTTTAACTTTATCATGACACTGATTGTTTCAATCGTGGTCTTCTCCGGGGGAGCTCAGTTCATCCTGGCATCACTATTGACAATCAATGCCCCACTAAGCTCGATCTTTATGACGCTTTTCTTCTTGGAATTGCGGTATGCTCTTTTAGGATCAAGTCTTTCTAAATATATCAAAAATGAGTCACAGCACTTCATCTGGCTCTTTGCGGTGTCAATGAATGACGAAAACTATGCCGTTAACTATCTAAAGTTTGCAACGGATAAAAAGTGGCATCCTAAAGATGGTTTATTAGTAGAGCACTATTCGCTGTTATTCTGGTCGGTTTCCAACATGATTGGCGGCTTAATCGGGAGTGCGGTATCGATCAACTTAGAAGTGGTCGACTTTGCATTGACGGCTCTTTTTATCTACATGATTGTCATGCAATTGCGGAGTCACCTGGCCCTACTGATTTGCCTACTGTCAGCTGTCTTAGCTGTCGTCTTCATGGTCTTAACGGGAAGCATTATTGGGGTCGTTATCGCTACCCTGATCTCCTCATTTGTTGGTTTCCTGATTGAAAATACTGTTCGTGAACACGCAAAGGTACCGAAGAACAACTGGTTCTTGGCTAAACTTTTCCGTCCACGGGCAACGCGGATTACGATTGAAGATCAGAAAGCCGAAGAAAAAGAGGAAAAGGAAGAACAAGAAGAGCAGGCGGACAAAGCTGAAGAAGCAGCGGCAAGTCATGACGAACCGCGTCAGCATAATTAGTGGAGACTGTTAATATGGATTTGTTGAGTAATTTACCGTTAATGATTAGTGATACATTAGCTAATAACAAAATTCTTTACCACGTGGTTGTGATTATCTTTGCAGCCTTCGCGGCATTTATCCCACGTTACTTCCCAATCCGCTTCTTATCTTCACGTAAGATTCCGGAATGGTTTAACGAATGGATGAAATATGTGCCAGTGAGTTTGTTTACCGCACTGGTTGTTAAAAATATCTTCATCACCACGAAGGGCTATCATTTCGTTGCCTTCGGTCATCCTGACCAGATTGTGGCCGCTTTGATTGTTATGGTGGTTGCTTACTTTACCCGTTCGATGGCGATCTCCGTTGTCGGGGGGTTAATATCGGTGTGGTTACTATCGATGGTGATTTGAATAAAAATACAAAATAATGGTTGACAAGCATTATAAATGTGACTATTATACTTACTAAACAAAATACCTTTAACTTAGTCCTGTGAGGCTAGGAAGGATCTAATTGAACGTGATAAGTATAGTGCCTTTCCAGTCCGCGGCTGGGAAGGCTTTTTCTTACCTGTCGTGAACAAGAATGGCTACCAAAGCGCCAATTATAATCTGGGTATTTTATCGCTAAACCATTTAACTGTTCCCGTGAGGACTCAATCGGTGTGCTGATTAAACCCATTAATCTTTAATCAAAAACAGCGTTAGTCTAATCGGGAAAATGGTTAGCCAACGCTGTTTTTCACTTAGGTTTGATTAAAGGAGTACAGATTATGACATACGCACAACACGTTGCAAAGGCACTTTTAGACATTAATGCGGTTACCTTAAGCCCCGACGAACCATATACCTGGGCTAGTGGACTGAAGGCCCCAATCTATACTGATAACCGCCTGACCATTTCATATCCTGACGTTCGTCAAGCAATCGTCAACGGGATGACCACGCAAATTAAGTTGCACTACCCAGATGCCGATGTCATTGCCGGAACCGCTACTGCTGGGATTCCCCATGCGACAGCAGTTGCTCAAGAAATGGGCTTGCCAATGGTTTACGTACGTGCTCACGCTAAGGACCATGGCCAAGGCAAACAAGTCGAAGGGGTTATTCGTGCCGGCCAAAAGGTAGTCGTAATCGATGACTTGATTTCTACTGGTAGCAGTGTTCTGAACGCTGCCAAGGCCGTGGAAGAAGCCGGTGGGAACGTTATCGGAGTTGTGTCAGTATTTACTTACCAACTGCAAGCCGCTGAACAAAACTTCTTGGCAAACGGCTTGAGCTACTACTCAGTAACCAACTACTCAACCTTGATTAACATTGCAAAGGAAAATGGTGAAATTAGTGCAGACCACCTGAAGTCATTGCAAGAATGGCGGCAAAACCCAATGGCTTGGAGCGAACAACACAAGCTGGCTGTGGTTGGCTAAAAGAGAATAATTGAGAAAAATAAAATCGGGAGTTCGTCACCGTGACGAACTCCCGATTTTTATTTACTTGTTGTCATCCTTGTACATGTAATCACGGGTCATTGGTAAGTTCTTACCAGAAGCACCCTTGGTTATTAGGTATTGGATAACGTCGATGTTACCAGATTCGAATGAAGCGGCACAAGCTTGCAGGTACAGGTCCCACATCCGGGTGAATCGTTCACCCATCATGTCTTCGATTTGGGTCCGGTGAGCATTGAAGTTCATGTCCCAAATTTCCAGGGTCCGTTGGTAGTGACGCCGCAACATTTCAATGTCAGCGATTTGCATGTTGTTTTCAACGATGTGGTTAATCATTTCACCAAGTCCTGGAACGTAGCCACCTGGGAAGATGTACTTGTTGATCCAACCGTTGTAGGCGCCACCTTGTTGACGGGTAATTCCGTGAATCAAGGCGACCCCATCGTTCGTGAGGTACTTGTAGATGTCTTGGAAGTACAGACCTAAGTTTTCCTTCCCAACGTGTTCGAACATTCCCACAGAAGTGATGTAGTCCCACTTTTCGTCACCTAATTCCCGGTAATCAACCAGGCGGACTTCAGCCACGTCTTCGAGGCCTTCATCTTCGATCTTCTTTTGAACAAAACGGAATTGTTCTTCACTAAGGGTGACACCGGTAACGCGCAAGCCGTATGACTTCGCCGCCGTCAGCATCAAAGTTCCCCAACCACAACCAATGTCGAGTAGTTTCTTGCCTGGCTGAGGGTCGAGCTTCTTCAGAATGTGGTGGACCTTGTCCATTTGGGCTTTCGTCAGGTCGTTGTGGTTGCCGCCTTCAAAGTAGGCACAAGAGTAAGTTAACGTGTCATCCAGCCATAACTTGTAGAAGTCATTACCAACGTCATAGTGGCTCTGGACATCATTTTCACTTTCTTTTTCGGAGTGGCCCTGCTTAGGGAGAAACTTACGGAACTTAGAATTACGCATGAATGAACCGGCACTCTCGTACGCAGCAGTGATTAACTTCTGAATACTACCGTCGATTTCAATTTTGCCATCCATGTATGCTTCCCCAAGTGCGATGGAGGCGTTGCGCGTTACTTCCCGGATTGGAATCTTTTCCTTGAAAGTAATCGTTACTTCGGGTTCTCCGTCACCATAGACAGCACTCTTGCCATCCCAGTAAACAACTTTAACGGGGATGTTGAATGAGTGACTGAGGAGTGACTTATAGAACGTCTTTTCTAGCATTTTAAACGAATCCTTCTTTCACAAAGTATGCAGTTTATTATAACACTAGCCCATGTGCTTTTTCGATTAATTGATTGTCACGAATTAAAAAGACCGGTAAGATTGAGGGCAGAATATCGTTTTGGAGGAACAACAATATGACAGATGTCTGGCATCGTTTTGTTAATAATGTGCGTTTGCGCCGCTTTGTGGTGTTGATGCTGATCATTTTGGTTCTCTGGCTGATGCGGTCAATGATGAACCTAATCCTGTTTACCTTTATTTTGACCTTTATTGTGGTTAATTGGGTACGGTGGGTTCAACGCCGCCTGCCAAAAATTCCGACGACACTGACGGTAGTTGCTACCTATGTCGTCCTGGTTGCCGCAATCTACTTTGGGGTCACGAAATACCTGCCTGTGCTGGTTAACCAGGTTATTAAAATGGTTAACTCGGTTATCAAATTTTATAGTACCCATCAGGCAACGGTAATCTATCATTACGTCAACCACTACATCAGTACCGCCACGATTATGAGTCAGGTCCGCCATGGGCTGTCGATTGCGGTCAGTACTTTAACGAGCTTAGGGACATTAACGGTGACCTTTGTGCTGTCGCTAATTTTGAGCTTGTTCTACTCACTAGAATTGAAACAGATGAATGAGTTTTCACGATCGTTCCAGACTAGTGACTATGGCTGGTTCTTCCAAGACATTGATTTCTTTGGCAAAAAGTTCGTGAATACCTTTGGGGTTGTGCTGGAAGCTCAATTCTTCATTGCTATCTGCAACACCTTGATCACGACTGTCTGCCTGATCTTCATGCACATGCCGCAGATCTTTGCGCTGGCCCTGATGGTGTTCCTGTTCTCACTGATCCCAGTCGCTGGGGTCATCATTTCGCTGATCCCCCTCAGTATGGTCGCTTATTCCGTGGGTGGGGTGCGTGACGTTGTCTATATTTTAATTATGATTGCCGTCATTCACACCCTGGAAGCCTACGTTTTGAATCCTAAGTTTATGGCGAGTCGGACTGAACTGCCAATTTTCTACACCTTCATTGTCCTGCTGGTCAGTGAACACCTTTTCGGCACCTGGGGGCTGATTGTGGGGGTACCCATCTTCACTTTCCTGCTGGATATTCTGGGGGTAAAGTCCATTCATCATGATAAGAAAAAGCCAAGAAAAAGAAATTTCTCAGAAAAACGACTAATTCTTATTGACAATTGTAAATACAACGTTTATAGTAACAATAACTTTTAGTAAGCAAAGGAGATGAAGTCATGTTAGTT
>CALVFC010000042.1 GCA_944326735.1 uncultured Limosilactobacillus sp.
GCCGGCCGATCATTCTTGATGATAAGCGCCTTCAGGTGGGCTACAATGAAGATGAAATTCGGCGGTTCTTGCCACGACGAGTTCGTGAACTTGAATTAGCGAAAGCTGAACAGCAATTAGTATAGGACATTCACAGGCTGATTTTATATCGGCCTTTTTTATTGGTAGGAGGATCTGAAAGTATCAGCGAACATCGTGGCTGTACAAATGTAGTCGATATTTCTTTACAATATCAATAAATGCTTTAAAATAAGTCTTAATGTATAAGGGAGGTGCTGGTCATGGAAATGGAGCGGATTAATGAAAATACTATCCGAGTCTTAATTGATTCTGATGACCTTCAAGCACGCGGAATTCATATTTTAGACTTACTAGGTAATCATCAACAAATTCAAGATTTCTTCTACAGTATCTTGAAAGAAGTTGACTCTGACCGGCAATTCCAAGACAATGATTCAGTGACTTTTCAAGTAATGCCGAATAATAACGGCTTGGAGTTATTTATCAGTAAGAATGATCCATTAGCGGATAATGGTCAGCCAATGGATGCTATCACAAATTATCTGCAACACTCTAACGAGCAGGACCAGTCCGATGATAATTCTTCATCAGCGGCACCAGCTAGTCATGGTGATGAGGACAATTATGATTTTCCTGCAGAACCATTAACTAAGGAAGTTGTCGCAGAATTTAACTCGTTTGAAGATTTAATTTCTTTCGCCAAGTTAGTTAATGATCACCAGGTTGTAAGTGAACTTTATAAGTACAATCATAAGTATTACCTCAGTCTCCGCTTTTTGGTTACTGCCGAGCAGACCGAAATGGATATTAAGAATCACCTAGCTTTGGTCTATGAATATGGGAACCCAACTAGACTGTCCACTTCATTTTTAGGGGAGCACGGTAAAAAAATTATGGAAGTATCGGCTATTCACCTGATCCAGCATTACTTTGGTTAATTTTGACATTAAACAGCAGCGGTAAGCAGTTTTCAAAATATTGCTTACTGCTTTTTTTCGTAGAAATTCCTCTGAAATTCGTTATTTATTAATGAAGGGGGATGATCGGATGTTAATAGCTAAAGACGGTGCACGAGAGATTTTTGCTGAAGAAGCGTGTCGCCAAAAGCAATATTTGTGCCCGGAATGTCACACGCCAGTGATCGTTAGGAAAGGGCCAGTGAATATTGCCCACTTTGCCCATGTCCATGCTAGCGATTGTCCGGCCAGTATTGGTGAGACCGGTGAACACTTAACGGGGAAGACCCAGATTTTTCGCTGGGCCCAGATCCAGGGATGGCAGCCGAGAATGGAATATTACTGCTCATCTATTCAACAGCGTCCAGATGTACTGGCGGTTATTGGTGGTCAGCCAACTGTCTTGGAATTCCAATGTAGTCCACTGTCGTTGCGGCGGTTGCAGGAACGGAATAACGGCTATCGCCAGCAGGGGTGGAAATATTATTGGCTATTAGGGGCACCATATCGTCGTCATTTGGGGCGTAAAAAATGCGCGCAGTTTGTTCAGAATATTAATGGTCACTTAGCCATTCCGTATTGGAACACCCAAAGCTCAAATATAGAATTTCAATTTTATCCTCGTCATCATTTATGGCAAGATATCGCCCAGGTAAATTATCAATTAAGTACTTTGCAGCAGCAAAAAGCGGCCATCGTGATTGACTTGCATTGTGAAATCAAACAGATGGGCCATTACATGATTGATTGTCCAATCTTTTGTCATCACATTAGCTATGAACTACCGAGTACCAAACACCCTCTGTTATTGTGGCGAATTAAGGTGGCCGCATACCTAACGAGGGTTCCAATATTCTCGTCATGGACGATGCGTGAATGGTCGACGTTATTACGCGAGCTTGGTCATGAAGAGTGGACAGCTACCCCCTGTTTACCCAGTAACAATTATTTAACACAATTGGAAATCAAATGGCTGACTAAGGTGCTTATAGATGATTGTTACCTGATGGGTGATGACAATAATGTGATCTTATTACGCCGTCCGTATTGGTTTCGTAGCTGGAGCGAAAAACGAGCAGCGCTGCGGAAAGCGTTTACTCAGCACTACTAGTTATGACATAATTAGGAAGGAGAGGTGATTGTAATGAGTAAACATACATGTACAACTTTCTTGGCTGGTAAGAAAGCAACCTTGGATGGTTCAACAATTGTTTGCCGGGAAGAAGACTATGGTAATGCCTTTAACCCGCAACGATTTGTGCTAGTGAAAGCCGACCAGCAACCACGTCATTATCAAAGCAAAACCACGAAGTTCACACTGGATTTACCAGATGATCCGTTGGCATATACTTCGACTCCTGATGCTGATCCGAGTGCTGGCGTATTTGCTGCCGGCGGAATTAACCAGGATAATGTTTCCATGACGGGGACTGAAACGATTACCACGAATGCGCGGATACTGAGCTGGGACCCCTATAACCAGGAGTCTGGTTTAGGTGAAGAAGACTTGGTAACTGTGACGTTACCTTATATTCATTCTGCTCGTGAGGGGGTCCAACGGGTTGGTAAGTTACTGCAAAAGTACGGGACCTATGAAGCAAATGCCTTAGCCTTTGGCGACCATGATGAAGTTTGGTATTTAGAAACACTTGGTGGCCACCATCGGGCTGCGGTCCGTATTCCTGATGATGCCTATGTAAGTGCTCCAAACCGTTTGAACATTGACTATTTCGATTTTGCATCTGATGACACCTTATGCTCCCCGGACCTAAAAGAGTTTATTGACCAACACTCACTGAATCCGGACAAGGGGCAGTATAATTTACGGGAAATCTTTGGGAGCTATACCGACACGGATCGTCATTATAATAATCCCCGTGCTTGGTACGTCCAAACGCGTTTGAGTAATAGTCACCGGGAACCAACGGACCAAGATTTGCCTTTTATTAACCACGCGGACCATTTGATTAGTATTAGTGAAATTAATGCGCTGATGAGTTCTCATTTTCAGGACACTTCGTTTGATCCATACACTAATAAAGAGGCACCGTTCCGCTCCATTGCCCTGAACCGTAATCTAGAGTTACACATCTTACAAATTCGCAATAATGTGCCGGCCGATCGGGCAGCCATTCACTGGTTGGCATTTGGACCGAACACCTTTAATGTGCCTATTCCATTCTTCGCGAATGTCACCGATACGCCGACTGCTTACCGGGACACTGATTCCGCCTTTAATGTGCACCAGATGTACTGGTTAAATCATACAATTACCGCGTTGGGTGATCATATTTATCGTCAAGCCATGCCGTTAGTGGAACAGTCGACCCAAAACGTGATGGCAAAGACACTCGCCATCCAACACCAGTTAGATCAGGATCCCCACTCAGGGCGTGATCTTCAGGAAACATTGACGGCAGGAAACCAGCAGATGGCGTCTATTGCCCAAACAGAAGCAGAATCGTTATTAGGGAAGTTGGTTGGACTGACTTTTAAACAGGAACGATTACAATATTAGATTTAAAAAAACGGGTTGCTTGCCAAGTTATGGCAAACAACCCGTTATATGGTTATTTTTGAACTATCTTTAGTAAAGAATGATGGTAATGCTTAGCAAATTGTTGAGGTGATTGTTCATCATCTAAGTAGTTGTTGTGCATCGCCGAAATGAGGGATTGATAATCGAAATCGTTAATAAGGACCCCTTCGTTTTGATCATTGCTGTCAAATACGACTGCAGAAGCAGTTTTGGTAACGCCCAGTTCGGCAGCAATTTGTTGGTCCTTTTGATGCGCCTCTTTGGCCAGGTCGGAATGGCGATCTTCAAGGAACATTTCAAGGTCGAGACCGGCTGATTGGGCGACTGCCTTGACGAGGGCTAAGTTGTATTCATGGTTCTGACAAATTAACTCATTTTGTAATAACAGAAGATAGCGGCGTCCCCGTTTACGACCCTGGAAAGAGGCCGCCATGTAGTCCATGATGACCTGGTTTAACGTGGAAACAACTTGCTGCCTTGTCATAAGACTATGTTGATTCAGGTGGTACAACTGAATGGTTTGTTGAATGGTGTTCATATTAAATAGCGGGATAAAACGGTAACGGATCTGTGTATTTAATTGCTGATCCATTTTGAGCACATCGTTTTCACAACGAAAGCACCGAATCCCTAATGGATTGACAAATAAATGAATTTCGAGCATCCAACGCTTCCTCCTCAACTACATCATCATTATCTAAGTACACATTATTCTTGCAAAAAAAGCCTCATTTGTAAAGAATAATGCCTGCAGACGTTCCAACATATTATGTGCTAGAATATAATTCGAGTTCGAAGGAGGTTCCAGTAGATGATTGAAGATTGGCAACATTTTTTGCTTCCGTATCAACAAGCGGTAAACGAATTAAAGGTTAAACTACGGGGGATGCGCAAGCAATATCAAGAAAGCGGACAGCACTCACCAATTGAATTTGTTACTGGTCGGGTCAAGCCAGTTGACAGTATCAAGGAAAAAATGGTTCGTCGCCATGTCCAAGAAGACCGTCTGGAACAAGATATGCAGGATATTGCTGGCCTACGAATTATGTGTCAGTTCGTTGAGGACATTTACCGAGTGGTCGACTTGCTCCGTCAACGCAGTGACATTACCATCCTGGAGGAACGGGACTACATTAGTAATGCGAAGCCTAGTGGATACCGTTCATATCATATTGTTATCCAGTATCCGGTCCAATTAGTCACGGGGGAAAAGAAAATTTTGGCGGAGATTCAAGTGCGGACACTGGCAATGAACTTCTGGGCAACAATTGAACATTCACTGAATTATAAGTACCAGGGAGCATTTCCAGAAGAATTATCTGCCCGTCTGCAAAGGGCTGCCGAAGCCGCCTTCAAATTAGATAATGAAATGTCTGAAATTCGGGAAGAAATTCAGGAAGCACAGACACTGTTTTCTAATCGGTCATCGAATTCTGTCACTGATCAAACGGACCAATCCACACCATCGGAGCATCAATAAGGAGTTAACATGCGCGTTGCAATTTATAATAATCAAACACCGGAATCACAGCGGGTTACTAAGTTACTGAAAGCGGAAATGGCTAAGGCAGGGCTGGTCTTTGACCAACAGGCTCCCAATGTTGTAGTAACCATTGGGGGTGATGGAACACTCTTGTCTGCTTTTCACCATTACGAAGCATTGTTAGACCGGATTCGCTTTGTCGGTATTCACACTGGTCATTTAGGATTCTATACGGATTGGCGGAATTACGAAATTGACGACCTCGTTGATAGCCTCGTAAATGATAGTGGACAGTCAGTAAGTTATCCATTATTAGATATGCACGCCATTTATTCGGATGGCTCCATTGACCATTACACCGCCTTAAATGAATCCACCCTTCGTAATATTACCAAGACCATGGTCTGCAACGTTTATATTAATAATGAATTATTTGAAACGTTCCGGGGTGATGGTCTTTGCATCTCCACCCCCACGGGATCAACTGCTTATAACAAGTCAGTCGGTGGGGCGATTATGGATCCCCACAGCATTGGCTTCCAGTTAGCCGAAATGGCCTCGTTGAACAATCGGGTCTTCCGGACACTGGGTTCTCCCATTGTCTTTGGGGCCAATGCAAAATTGCTGTTACGGTTGAAAGATGAAAATGGTCACCTGATGACTTGTGATCGGGAGCAGGTCAAAATTCAGCACCGTCCAGGAGAACGTCACCTGGTCGAAATTAGTTATCAGGTTGCTAAAAAGCAGATCAATTTTGCCCAGTACCGGCACAATAACTTCTGGCACCGTGTCCGTGATGCCTTTATCGGTGGGACGCAAAATGAAATTTAGTTGGCAATATCAAGGGGCGACTGATCGTAAATTAAGGTCCGTCTTGAAAAGTTTCGGTGTCACCTCTTCGTTAATCAAGGTTGCTGTTTATCACGGGGGCAAAATGCAGATCAATGGTGAGGATAAATGGACAGTCGACCTGGTCCATCCGGGGGATGAAGTCAGCCTATTCTTACCGCCCGAACAGCCCAATGACCATATCAATGTCAGTGACCAGCCCATTCAGATTATCTATGAGGATGATGATTTCCTGATTCTCAACAAACCAGCGGGGGTCGCGACGGTTCCTGCCCACCATGTAGTTGTGGCAGATAGTCTGGTCAACCGGGTAAAGGGTTATTATTTGCGTCAACACTATGAAAACTTGGTGACTCACGTTGCAACCAGGCTGGATAAGGATACGAGTGGCTTAGTGGTATTTCCTAAACACCGTTTCGCTCACGCTGTTCTTGATCGTCAGCTGAAGCAGCATCAAGTAAAGAAAAATTATTTGGCAATTGTGGATGGTCAGCTGAAGGCGCAGCATGGCTATATCGATGCCCCAATTGACCGGGACCCGGTTACTTTTGTTCAACGGACAGTTATTACTTCTGGCAAACCCTCGGTAACCGAATACTGGTTAGAAGCAGTCAGTCATGATCGTTCACTTGTCAAAATCCGTTTGCATACGGGACGGACCCATCAAATTCGTGTGCACTTCAAGTACCTGGGTCACCCGTTAGTCGGCGATCAAATGTACGGTGGGTCTAACGAGATTCAGCGGCAGGCGTTGCACTGTTACTGGATGCAATTTTATAGTCCGTTTAAGGGCCAGTATATTACTGTGTCGGCGCCCGTTCCTGCAGATATGCGCCAGCTAATTGATCTTCAGTTTGACGAAAAAAAGACTGAGAAATAATTCTCAGTCTTTTTTCGTGCATTAATATCAATAATTAGAACCGTTGAACACAAACAGGTTCAGGACAGTGAACATCTTTTTGCAACAAGGTCAGTTTACCAGTTTCAGCATCACGCTTATAGAGCGTCAGATTATCAGAATTTTGGTTAGATGCTAACAAGTATGATTCGTCGGCACTGAGGTTGAAGTCCCGTGGGAAGTCACCTTCAGTGGAGATGGATTGAATGTGTTTGACGGTGAAGTCAGGTTGAATTGCGAAGACGGCCATCGTGTTTTCACCACGATTGGAAGTGTAGATGAACTTTCCATCTGAAGAAAGTCGAATGGCAGCAGCACCATTATGACTAGTCCAGTCAGCAGGAATTGTCTTGATGGTTTGAACATGACTAAATGTTCCATCACTGGCGTTGTACTTCAGGACTTCCAACTTACTGCTAAGTTCGCCCAGCAGGTAAGCATACTTGCCATTTGGATGGAAGGCAATGTGACGGGAACCAAAACCGTCTTCAGACTTGTAACGAGAAACGGCAGTTAATTTGCCATCGTCAGAGACATCGTAGACGACAACAAGGTCCATCCCCAAGTCACATACAACTAACCGCTTGTCGGGAGTGAGGTCGGCAAAGTGGACATGTGGACTGTCTTGTTCAGGCTGGGGACCGGTTGCTCCTTGGTGGAGAACTGAGTCAGTTTGGGTTAAGGTGTGATCAGGATTAATCCGGAAGACATCCACCTTAGCGGTGTGGTAGTTGGCGCTGTACAACAGGTGACGTTCTTCATCCAGACCAACGTATGCAGGAGGAGCACCAGCGGCTAAGACTTTGCTCAACATCTTGGCGTTGTCGTCTTGAAGCGAGTATGAAGCAACTCCACCTTGATCATCAATTTGCTTAACGGCGTAAACGGTCTTATCTGAACCAACTTGTAAATAAGCTGGCTTCTGTGAAGGAACGGCTAATTCAACCTTGGTAATCTTACCGGCGTCATCATCTAAGGTAACCTTATACATCCCTTTACTATCTTTTTTGGTATAGGTACCAATCAAAAATTGTTCAGTCAAAATGAACAGCCTCCTTTGAAAATGCTTACTTATATGATAACAATTCACATGCACTAATTCTAGCTATGATACACTGTTAATTAGAAATTATCGAAGGAGAAAGAATATTGAAGAAAATTGATCGGGCCAAACAGTTTGTCAACGACCATATGGAAATGTTTCGCTGTCCAGTATGCCACGCAACTCTTGAAAAAATTGTTGGCACTAGTGTAGTCTGTCACAATCACCATGTTATTGACTTCAACAAACACGGTTACCTGCACTTGCTCAATAACAATGGTGGTACTGAGTATGACCGGCAGATGTTTGTTGATCGTCGTCAATTATTATCTGCGGGATTGTTTAAACCGATTATTCACCAAATAGCCGCTGGCTTACCGGTAAGGCCTCTCCAAATTCTGGATGTTGGTACAGGTGAGGGAACCCCTCTTATGCAGTTAGCCGGGCAGCGTCATCAGCAGGCGGACACACTGGTGGGCTTTGACATCGCTAAGTCCGGGATCCAATTAGCCACTCAGTTGTCGTTTAACGGTTTCTTTTGCATTGCTGACCTCCGCAATTTGCCGTTTGCTGACGCCAGCTTTAACGTGGTCATGGAACTATTTTCGCCTTCAGACTATCAGGAGTTTGAACGGGTCATTGCTCCAGGTGGCGAACTGATTAAGATTATTCCCAATGCTAACTACCTAATTGAACTGCGTCACTTGTTATATGGGCAGGATGATCGTCACTACCACTATGACAACCAGCGGGTATTAGACCTCTTTATGCAACATTACCCAACGGCGACGGTGACTCCCGTCCGGTATCATTTTACCGTACCTAACGGGCTCCAAAAGGCATTAATAGGTATGACTCCTCTTCATTGGGGGAAGGGAGCGGCTCAATTGAGCGACGATGACTTGCATCAAATAACGTCGGTGACGGTGGATGTTAGCATGTTGCGGGCAAAAATTTCATAAAAAGATTGTCAATTCAGTATAAAAGTGCTAAAGTACTTTATGAGAAATCGTTTGACAATTGACATCGAACAGTGTCGTTGGTAATTGTCAAAGAGTACTTCACTAAAGCAGCGTTTCGCCGTGCCAACACCGAGACCCTGCTTTTTTTATTTGTTTAAGGAGAATTAATGGCTATGACTAATCATATTGTCTTGTTTGAACCACTGTTTCCGGCTAATACTGGTAACATTGCCCGGACCTGTGCGGGAACAAATACGGAGCTCCATTTGATTAAACCACTGGGCTTTTCCACTGATGATAAACACATGAAGCGGGCCGGTCTCGATTATTGGGATAAGGTTAAAATTACTTACCATGATGATCTCCAGCAGTTCGTGTCCACTGTTCCAGACTTGTCCAAGCTTTACCTCGTGTCAAAGTTTGCTCGCCGGGACTACACTGATGTTGATTACACTTTACCCGGTGACCACTACTTCTTGTTTGGTAAGGAGACCACCGGATTACCGGAAGAGTTTATGCGGCGATACCCAGATAACGCCATTCGTATTCCGCAAAACGATAATAACATCCGGGCACTTAATTTATCGAACAGTGCCGCAATTGTGATTTATGAAGCCCTTCGTCAACAGAGTTTTCCTAATCTTGCCCGCGTCCACACTTATCATTTTGATAAGCTTAAATAGTGAGGTGAAAAAATTTTGGCACAACGTAAGAAAACTTCGCGGAAGCGTCGCCGCTCAAGTAAAACTAAACAGCAACACCGCTTAGTTGATAATTTACTAGGGATAATTGTTAGCCTAGTAATGCTCGTTGGGCTTTTCAAGCTGGGAGCATTAGGGATGTTTGTCCTGAACTGCTTCAAACTGCTTGTTGGTGAGTCTGCCGATGTGGCAATGGTGCTTGTGCTGTTGTTAGGCCTCTGCTTTACCTTCTATGCCCGGTGGCCGCATTTAAAATGGCGCTGGGTGGTCGGGGGACTGATTACTTATGCAGGTGCCTTGATTTGGTTGCATGCTCTCATGTTCCGCCACCTTAACTTGCACGCTAATTACACGGCAGTCACCTGGAACCACTTAAGTAAAATGATGTTTGAAGGGGATGCCGGTACCGCTGTCGGTGGTGGAATGCTGGGTGCTTACTTATACAGTGGCTCAACGGCGCTAGTCAGTCAGACGGGTAGTATGTACCTGGCGTGGATTCTGATCATTGCTGGGGTTATTGTCTTCTTCTCATTGCCATGGCGTACTTTCCTGATTAAGGTTGGACAGTGGCTGCAAAAAATTCCGGTCTTGTTCAATCGCGCGAAAGAACGAACACGGGACCTGCAAT
>CALVFC010000043.1 GCA_944326735.1 uncultured Limosilactobacillus sp.
CCAAGAGCTGGTGACTTTGACTTGCCCTTGTGGCTCTTACGGCCTTTACGTACCAATTGGTTAATGGTTGGCATAATGTTTCCCCTTCCTTATTTTTAAGTCCACACATCCAGGTGGTTCTTTTTGATTTATAAAAAAATGATTGGATGTTATTAAATTTTTGTGCCTCCGTTGACGCAAAGTCTGCCCAACGACAGACACCAACGTTGCTAAAAAAGCACCTTTAATAGATTATCACGGGACCAAATGAATGTCAACGCGATTTCCGGGATTTAAAATAGTGTATTTGCAAGAATTTATCGTTATTAGTCATTAGAAACTAATAATGGAGGTTAACCACCTTGTACTTAATTTTTTTAATCATCATAAGCGAAATTGGTACATCGTTCATGATGCTAACAGCATACCGGCTGACGGTTGGTCAAACACCCTGGTACCCCCGCCATTCATACTGTGACAACTGCCAACAACAACTTCACTGGTGGCAGCTCATCCCCCTCCTCAGCTTCGCCATCCAACGGGGCCGCTGTTATTTTTGTCAGCAAGTAATCAGTCCGTTTATCTTTGCTGGGGAGTTAGTGGTCGCCATTGCAACGTATAAACTTGCTAATTACCAATTACTCCATGACAGCGAACTAGTGGTATTATTGCTCACCCTCATTTTTCTATCCACAACTGATTTCTATGCCCAATTCATTTACTGCTGGGGTCTCTTGCCCCTACTGCTCCTCATCCCTCTCACCCAGTCCTGCTGGTTTCGACTTTCTTGGCAAGACATCACTATTCTACTGGTTACCCTACTATTTTTAATAACATTAAGCCGGGGCTTAGGCGGCCTCGGTGACGGTGATGTCGAACTAATAACCATCCTCCTGTTGATCATGGGTCCTTGCAAGGCAGCCATCATCGTCCTGATAGCAAGCTTATTAATACTGGGCTGGTGGTTAATCAAAGCCAATCCCGGACGGCGGTTGCCATTCTTTCCAGCTCTAGCAATCGGGATCTTGTTTATGATCCCCTAATATATACCAAAACCGCCAGCATTCGTATTCCACGAACACCAGCGGTATCTAATTTATTCTTCAGTTGATTGTTCTTTCTTAATTTTAATAAGGAAGAAGTTTTCCCCATACTGGGCTAAACTTTCAATATTTTGAAACAGCAAGAGGATCCAGGACATAGCTAAGCCAAACTCTAATAGCTCGAACGCCGTCAGCGAAAGGTAGTCACTGAGCTTAAACACGATGTAGTTAAAGCCCATCAAGCCCCCAATAATATAGGAAACGTCCAAAAATTGTTTGCGGACGTGCGGTAAGATCCACCGAATAGCCACAATCAGGATCAGCATAATGTACACCAGCCACATCGAGATCCGGTCATGCAGCACGTGGAAGCGGGGATTATTCGGGAAAAAGCCGATGGCAGCAATACAGGCCGCTTGCGCATAGAGCAGCAACCGCAGGATCAGCACTCCCCGCCCCTTATACTTCTTTTGTAAGTTAACGAAGAGGTAATCAACCAGGGCCATCATCAGCAACCCAGAGAAGATCAACGTCACGTTGAACTGTAAATTAGCGGAATTCTGGGCCGTCCCCAGGAAGCTGAAATTATGCTTCCACCAGTTATGGTCGGAGTTCGTCAGCATTGAGAACAACATCCCACCGAGAATCATAATTGTCAGTAAGTTGGTGACGATTCCGGGAGACAGGGTCAATGCCAAGTTAATCATGATGTAATTAACCGCCGAAATAATCAAGAGAACGAACATCGTCGACGTATAGAGGTCAAAGCGAGCATCCATAAACAACTGTTCAAATAACCAGAAAAAGGCGGAGAACGAGAAGACAATGATTAACCCACAGGCAACCGTAATGGTGATGAGGTTACGCCAATAAAAGTCCTGCGCCGGTCCGCTCTTGTGGATTTTCGTGATAATGGCCGTCACGATGAAGACTAACAAGCCGGAAATCAAGCTCATTAATAGCGAACCATTAGCAATCGAATAGTCCCCAATAATAGGAATCGTTGTTAGCTTCAGGTGCTGGGCCAATGCAAATAACGCTAGGGTCAGGATCACTGCAGGGACAAAATACCACCAAAACTTTATGCGGGGTAACTGTTCCAATAGGTTAGCCGGGCGGACCATAATTTGCTTATGGGCGACATTCAAGGCCAAGGATTCATCTTCCTCAAAATGGGTTTGCTTAAGGGCCTTCTCCGGAATCTCAATTTTGTAGACTTGCTTTTTCAAAACATTCTCTCCCAATCAACATAAAAACAGGGCGATGGCAAAACGCCACAGCCCTGTTTATTAATTAGTTTTGCTTGTCTTCTTCCTTCATCTTGGCTTCGAGATCCTTGATGGAGTAAGCAGAAACATTAACTTCTTTTGGCTTGATGTGACGGTAAGTACTCATACCAGTACCAGCTGGAATAATCTTACCAATGATTACGTTTTCTTTCAAACCAACTAATGGATCGTTCTTACCACGAATAGCAGCGTCGGTCAGGACACGGGTAGTTTCCTGGAATGAAGCAGCTGACAAGAAACTGTTAGTTTCCAGAGCGGCCTTGGTAATTCCGAGGATAACTGGACGAGCAGTAGCTGGGATTTCACCAGCAACTAAGGTCTTGTAGTTAGCGTCACGGAATTGACCAATATCCATTAATTGACCTGGCAAGAGGTCAGTGTCACCTGGATCCATTACCCGGACCTTCCGCATCATTTGCCGAATCATGATTTCAACGTGCTTATCCAGCAAGTCGATACCCTGCATACGGTAAACCTTCTGAACTTCGGCCAAGAGGTAAGTTTCGGTAGAAAGAACATCGCGAACCCGGATCAGTTCCTTTGGATCAATGGAACCTTCGTTCAGGGCAGTTCCACGGTGGATGAAGTCACCTTCAGCCACCCGCATCCGAGCAGTAATTGGTAAGGTGTAAGTCCGGGTATCGGTTTCACCCTTAACAGTAACATCCTTAGTCCGTTCTGCTGGGTTTTCTTCGATGGATTCAACTTCACCAGTTACTTCACTGATGGTTGCACGACCCTTAGGATTACGTGCTTCAACAATTTCTTGAACACGAGGAAGACCTTGGGTGATATCTTCGTTACCGGCAACACCACCAGTGTGGAAGTTCCGCAGGGTCAGCTGAGTACCTGGTTCACCGATTGATTGAGCGGCAACTGTACCAACAGCTTCACCGGCTTCAACACGGTCACCGGTAGCGGCGTTCCGACCGTAGCAACGTTCACAAACACCGTGTTCAGTGTTGCAAGTGAATGCAGAACGAATCGTAACCTTCTTAACACCGGCATCAACAATCTTTTGTGCCATGTCTTCATCAATCAGGACGTTCTTACCAACGATCTTTTCACCAGTCTTTGGATCAAAGACGGACTTCATCGTGTAACGACCCATAATCCGGTCGTACAGTGGTTCAATCATTTCGTTACCGTTAGTAATTGCAGTAACTTCCAGACCACGGTCAGTGCCACAGTCCTTTTCACGAACAACAACGTCCTGGGCAACATCAACCAGCCGCCGAGTCAGGTAACCTGAGTTAGCAGTCTTCAGGGCGGTATCAGTCATACCCTTACGAGCACCGTGTGAGGACAAGAACATTTCCAGAACTGACAGCCCTTCGTAGAAGTTAGAAAGAACTGGCAATTCCATGATCTTACCGTTAGGAGCAGCCATCAGACCACGCATCCCGGCAAGCTGAGTAAAGTTAGAAATGTTACCACGCGCACCGGAGTCAGACATCATGTTGATTGGGTTATGGATATCCATGTGTTCAATCAGCTTGTTCTGAACTTCATCCTTGGCATCGTTCCAAATACCGATAACCCGGTCATACCGTTCATCATCAGTAATCAGACCACGACGGAATTGCTTAGTAACTAAGGCAACTTGCTTCCGGGCCTTCTTGATAATGTCAGGCTTTTCTGGCAAATCGTGAATATCGGAAATGGCAGTAGTCAAACCAGAAATGGTTGATTCGTAGTAACCAAGGTCCTTAATCCGGTCCAGGAATTGAGAGGTCTTAGTAACCTTGTATTGCTTGTAAACTTCCGCAATCAAGTCAGACAAGAAGCCCTTCTTGAATGGTGGAATTAATGGTGCATTTTCAAGGTAATCATGAATGTCTTCACCAGGGTCTAAGAAGAAGCGGTCGTCGACACCCTTCGTGATGTTATCAGCAGTTGGTTCGTTGATGTAGTTAAAGTCTTCCGGCAGAATCCGGTTGAACAGTAACTTACCAACAGTCGTAACCATGATCTTACCACGTTGTTCGTCAGTAAATGGCTTCTTAGGGAATGATGAAACTTGTACACCAACCCGGGTTTGAAGAGCAACATAATTGTTCTTGTAAGCCATCTCGGCTTCATCGGTATCCTTGAAGATCATTCCTTCACCTTCACGACCCTTATCTTCAGTGGTCATGTAGTAGTTACCGATAACCATATCCTGTGATGGTGACACAATTGGTTCACCGTCACGAGGACTCAGAATATGGTGAGCAGCCAGCATTAACAGCCGTGCTTCAGCTTGGGCTTCGTCAGACAATGGAACGTGGATGGCCATCTGGTCACCATCGAAGTCGGCGTTGTAGGCAGTACATACCAGTGGGTGCAGACGCATTGACTTACCAGATACTAAGACTGGTTCAAAGGCCTGAATACCCAACCGGTGCAAGGTAGGTGCCCGGTTAAGAAGAACTGGGTGTTCCTTAATAACGTCTTCCAGAACATCGAAGACATCATCATCACGGCGGTCAATCTTGCGCTTAGCAGCCTTGACGTTAGCAGATAAGCCGCGCTTAACCAATTCGTGCATAATGAATGGCTTGAATAATTCCAGAGCCATTGGAACAGGCAGACCCATTTGGTTCATCTTCATGGATGGACCAACATCAATAACGGAACGGCCAGAGTAGTCAACACGCTTACCAAGTAAGTTTTGACGGAACCGTCCCTGCTTACCCTTAAGCAGGTGAGAAAGTGACTTCAGTGGACGGTTACCTGGTCCAGAAACTGGACGGCCACGACGACCGTTATCGATCAAAGCATCAACGGCTTCCTGGAGCATCCGCTTTTCGTTTTGAACGATGATACCAGGAGCTTGCAATTCAAGAAGACGCTTCAAACGGTTGTTACGGTTAATAACCCGCCGGTACAAGTCGTTCAAGTCAGAAGTGGCGAAACGACCACCTTCAAGTTGAACCATTGGCCGTAAGTCAGGTGGCATAACTGGAATTACATCCAGCACCATCCATTCTGGCTTGTTACCAGACTTGATGAAGGCTTCCAGAATATCCAGACGACGAATTGCCCGGGTCCGCTTTTGACCAGTGGCTTCCTTCAATTCTTCCTTAAGTTCATTGGCTTCCTTTTGTAAGTCAACATCAGCTAACAACTTCTTGATAGCTGCAGCACCCATTTCAGCCTTGAAACGGTCACCGAATTCAGCCTTCTTGTCACGGTATTCTGCTTCAGACAACAGTTGCTTCTTTTCCAGTGGGGTGTCACCAGGATCAAGAACAACGTATGAAGCAAAGTAGATAACTTCTTCCAAGGAACGAGGACTCATATCCAAAACAAGACCCATCCGGCTTGGAATACCCTTGAAGTACCAAATGTGTGAAACAGGAGCCGCTAATTCAATGTGGCCCATCCGTTCACGACGAACTTTGGAACTAGTAACTTCAACACCACAACGGTCACAAACACGGCCCTTGTAGCGAATCCGCTTGTACTTACCACAAGCACACTCGTAATCCTTGGTTGGTCCAAAGATTCGTTCATCGAACAGCCCTTGCTTTTCCGGCTTTAACGTCCGGTAGTTGATGGTTTCTGGCTTCTTAACTTCACCATATGACCATGACCGAATCTTATCCGGTGATGCCAGTCCGATCTGCATGCTTTCAAATTTATTGACATCGATCAAAGGATTATTCCTCCTTATTTAGTAGTTTATTCACTAATTTAACTAGTCTTGCTTGGTTTTATCTTCGTCAGTCGTTGCTGCTGATGTCTTGGAGTCAGACTTTTCGTCATTCTTGTTGTCAGCATTGTGTTGAGCGGCATACTTAGCCAGGGCATCAACATTAACAACTTCGTCATCGTCTTCGTCCATGTTCTTCAATTGAATTTCGTTGTGATCAGCATCGAGAACCTTCATGTCCAGGCCAAGTGATTGCAGTTCCTTAACAAGAACACGGAATGATTCTGGAACACCAGGCTTTGGAATTGGTTCACCGTTGATGATAGCGTCGTAAGTCCGAACACGACCAACAGTATCATCAGACTTGTAAGTCAGGATTTCTTGAAGGGTGTAAGCAGCACCGTAAGCTTCAAGAGCCCAAACTTCCATTTCACCAAACCGCTGACCACCGAACTGAGCTTTACCACCCAGTGGTTGTTGGGTAACTAATGAGTAAGGACCAGTTGACCGGGCGTGAATCTTATCATCAACCATGTGAGCCAACTTAAGGTAGTGCATCGAACCAACGGCAATCCGGTTTTCAAATGGTTCACCAGTCCGACCATCATAAAGGATCGTCTTACCATCTTCTGGGAATCCAGATTCCTTGATAGCGTCCCAAACATCCTTGTCGGTAGCACCATCAAAGACAGGAGTTGCCATGTGAATACCAAGCCGCTTAGCAGCCATCCCTAAGTGCAATTCAAGCAGCTGACCAATGTTCATACGTGATGGCACACCCATTGGGGACAGCATGATGTCGATTGGCGTTCCGTCAGGCATGTATGGCATATCTTCTTCAGGAATAACAATGGAAACAGTACCCTTATTACCGTGACGACCAGACATCTTGTCACCAACTTGGATCTTCCGCTTTTGAGCGATGTAAACCCGGACCATGGTGTTAACGCCTGGTGACAATTCATCACCGTTTTCACGGGTGAAGATCTTAACGTCCTGGATAATTCCGCCGCCACCGTGAGGAACACGTAATGACGTGTCACGAACTTCACGGGACTTTTCACCGAAGATGGCGTGCAGCAGCCGTTCTTCAGCTGACAATTCGGTCATTCCCTTAGGAGTAACCTTACCAACTAAGATGTCACCATCATGAACTTCAGCACCAACCCGAACGATCCCGTTTTCATCGAGGTCCTTCAAAGCGTCGTCACCGACGTTAGGAATTTCACGGGTCATTTCTTCAGGGCCAAGCTTCGTTTCACGAGCTTCAGATTCGTATGATTCGATATGGATGGAAGTGTAAACATCATCCTTAACTAACCGTTCGCTGATCGCGATGGCATCTTCGAAGTTGTAACCTTGCCAAGTCATGAAGGCAATCAGTGGGTTTTGCCCAAGGGCTAATTCCCCTTGTTCCATTGATGGACCATCGGCTAAGACATCGTCAGCGTCAACATGTTCGTTAACCTTAACAATTGGCCGTTGGTTGTAGTTCTTACCACCGTTAGAACGTTGGAACTTCATTAACTTGTAAGTGTCTAAAGTACCGTCTTCTTCACGAACACGGATTTCATTAGCATCAACATATTCAACAGTACCAGACTTCTTAGCAATCAGAGCCACCCCAGAGTCGTGAGCTGCTTTGTAGTCGATACCAGTACTTACTAGTGGTGCGTGAGGGTTCAGCAAAGGCACAGCCTGCCGTTGCATGTTAGCCCCCATCAAAGCACGGTTAGAGTCATCGTTTTCCAAGAATGGAATTGAAGCGGAAGCTACGGAGACAACTTGTTTTGGCGAAACGTCCATGTAGTCGACGTTTTCAACACTAGTTTCGATGTAATCATCCTTATCACGACACATAACCTGGTCATCAACGAATGAACCATCGTCATTCAATGGTGAGTTGGCCTGGGCAATGATAAAGTTATCTTCTTCGTCGGCAGTCAGGTAGTCGATCTTATCAGTAACCTTGTGGGTCTTCCATGAAACACGCCGGTATGGAGTTTCCACGAAACCATACTTGTTAATCCGGGCGTAAGAAGACAGGTTGTTGATCAACCCAATGTTAGGACCTTCTGGCGTTTCAATTGGGCACAGACGGCCATAGTGAGTATAGTGAACATCCCGGACTTCATAACCGGCACGGTCACGAGTCAAACCACCAGGTCCAAGGGCTGATAGACGCCGCTTGTGTTCCAATTCACCCAGTGGGTTGGTTTGGTCCATGAACTGAGACAGTTGTGATGAACCAAAGAATTCCCTAATGGAAGCAACAACTGGACGAATGTTAATTAATTGTTGTGGAGTAACTGTGTCAGGATCTTGGATGGACATCCGTTCACGAACAACCCGTTCCATCCGGGCCAAGCCAATCCGGAATTGGTTCTGGAGCAATTCACCCACAGAACGAATCCGCCGGTTACCCAAGTGGTCGATATCATCAGTTGAACCAATACCTTCTTGTAAGTTGAAGAAGTAGTTCAGGGAAGCGAGGATATCAGCTGGGGTAATGTGCTTGTGTTCCAAAGGAATGTGACCATTACCAAGCAATGGAACAACCCGTTCTGGATCTTCGTGAGAGTAAACCAGGATCTTTTGTAATTGAACTGGTTCAGTGACAACCGCTTCATCAGAAGGTGTGTAGGTGATCATCTTAAAGTCGTCACGATCAAGGTAAGGTTCCAACTTCTTCAGAACTTCCTTGGTAACTTGGTCGCCCTTTTGTGCTAACACTTCACCAGTGTCAGGGTCAGCCAATGTTTCCGCAAGGGTTTCGCCTAACAGACGGTACTTCAGCATTAACTTCTTATTAGTCTTGTAACGACCAACAGGAGCCATGTCGTAACGCTTTGGATCAAAGAACCGGGCCGTTAAGAGGTTCCGGGCTGAATCAGCAGTCTTTGGTTCACCTGGACGTAACCGTTCGTAAATGTCCTTCAGAGATTCTTCAACACGAGAATCTTCAGCGTTCTTGTGAACATCCTTATCCAAGGTCAAGGACAAGGTTTCACTGTTGCCACCAAACATATCAATGATTTCGTCATCAGAACCGAAGCCCAGTGCCCGAATTAGTTCAGTCATTGGCAGCTTCCGTGTCCGGTCGATGCGAACATATGAAATGTTCTTAGCATCAGTTTCGTATTCCAACCAGGCACCACGGTTAGGAATAAAGGTAGCGCCATAGTTCAGCCGACCATTCTTACCAGTTTCTTCATTATAGTAAACACCTGGTGAACGAACTAATTGAGAAACAATTACCCGTTCTGCCCCGTTAATAATGAAAGTCCCTTGGTTAGTCATCAGTGGGAAGTCACCAAAGAAGACGTCTTGAGACTTAATTTCACCAGTTTCGTGGTTGGTTAAGCGTAAGGTAACGTGAAGTGGTGCTGAGTAGTTAGCATCGTGTTCACGAGCTTCATCAACAGTATACTTAGGTTCCAAAAGTTGATAATCAACGAATTCCAGAGAAAGCTTTCCTTGGAAATCATCGATTGGCATAATGTCATCAAACATTTCCCGTAAACCTTTGTCCATGAACCAGTTGTAAGAATTGGTTTGAACTTCAATCAGGTTTGGCAGCTCGAGAACTTCTTTAATCCGCGAGTAGCTACGACGGGTACGGTGCTTACCGTATTTAACTAAATGTCCGGCCAAACTGTTCACCTCTCTAATTTATTCAGCGAGCTTTTTAAATGTTACATTTTGATTACAATTTGCATAAAATGGCATTTTTGAGCAAAAAAAATCCAAAAACAGTTAGAAACTGTCTTTGGTTTTTATAGCTGAACCCGATGGACAATAGATCACCGGGCCCATATGAGCTCGCAATTACATACTATTGTAGTGTACAGGCTTTTTATTTAATTGTCAACGATAATGATTAACTATTTAGTAATCGACAAACCATTAACAATGCAATCCAAGATTAATTGGTCACGTTGTTCA
>CALVFC010000044.1 GCA_944326735.1 uncultured Limosilactobacillus sp.
ACCAAGATCAGTTCCCTTGGTGGGTCCTTGATGATCGGGATGAACGCTATCTTCATCCTGGCCAGTTTGGTAGTTATCATCGCCAATAATGGGGTGCCAGCCCAACCAATTCATGGGATTGCCTCCTTCTTTGAATCACCAAACCCATCGTTCAAGACGCCGATTGCGGTGATCTCATTTGTTGTGTACGCCATCTTTGCGTACGCCGGCGTTGAAAACCTTGGTGGGGTCACGGATAGTATGAAGGATCCGGAGCACACCTTCCCACGGGGTTTAACAATCGGGGCGATCTTAACGGTTGGTTCCTATGTTCTGATGATTGTGATGACTGGTTTCTCCGTCAACTACAATCACATTATTGCCCGGCCTGATGTGAACCTTGGGAACGTAACCTACGTGGTCTTTAACCGCTTGGGCTACATGCTGGGGCTGTCATTAGGATTAAGTCATGGGACTAACCTCTTCTTAGGGGCCTTGTTTACCCGGCTGATTGCTTTGTCTGGGTTAATGGGGATGCTCGGGGCAATGTTTGTCCTGGTTTACACCCCAATCAAGTCCTTTATCATGGGCTCGAATCCAAAGTTATGGCCGGAACGAATCACGAAGTTAAATGCTGCCGACATGCCTGCTAATGCCATGTGGATTCAGGCGGTCCTCGTCTGCATCATTATCTTCCTGGTGGCCTTTGGTGGGTCTGCCGCTGCTCGTTTCTACCAGATTTTGACTGATATGGTCAATGTTTCGACGTGTGCACCATACATCTTCCTGATCGGGGCCTTTCCAGCCTTCCAGCGGAAGAACGTTCCACATGACTTTGTGGTCTTTAAGAACCGCTTCTGGACGCGGGTTCTTGTTTGGTTTGTGGAAATTATTGTTTGCTTAGGAATTATCTTTACGTGTGTCCAACCAATTATCGACCACGATTTCCAAACGGCTTTCTGGACCGCCTTCGGACCAATCTTCTTCGGGGCCGTTGCCTGGATTTTCTACAACCATGCTGTCAAGAAGAGTAACTAATATTTAAAAATAAAGACCATCCATGTCAGTTGCGACGTGGATGGTCTTTTTGCGTTTACAGGTTATGATTCTAACTGGTTGAATTGGAGGATCCGTTGGTGAATGAAGATCGCACCAACAACGGTGACGGTCAGTTCAGTAATTGGTACCGCTGCCCACACACCGTTGATGCCAAAGATAGTTGGCAGGATCATGATAAGCGGCAGGAGGATCAAATATCCCCGCAATAGCGATAGGGAGAAGGATGCCCGCGCGCCGTTAATGGCCGTTAAGAACAAGATGAAGAGGTAGTTCAAAGCGGTAAAGAAAGCACTGGTGAAGTAGATTGGCAGCCCGACACTGGCAAAGTGGACCAGTTGCAACGAATGTTGGGTATTAAAAATATTGATAATCGGGTACTTAAATACTACTAAGATGACAAATTCCAACAATGCAATTGTCAGGGTTGTCATTACGCCAACACGCAGGGCCTTCGCAGCGTTCATATAGTGGCGTTCACCATATTCCCGGCTAACAATCGGCTGTACACCTAGTGCAACCCCGTTAGCGATGGCCAATACCACGATCGCAATATTGGAAATGACTCCATAGGCGGCAACGGCATAGTTATTCGCCAGAATTAACAAAACGTGGTTGAAAAAGAAGACGCTGACGCCGGAACTTAATTCGTTGAGCGCCGCCGCTGCCCCGAGGCGAGCAGCGTGTAAGACCGGTTTGATTGATGGCACCACCAAGTGCAGGTGCAATTGTCGCTTCTTAAAACGACGGTGAAATGACAGGACCACTAAACTGATGGCTGGTGAGAAGATCACGGCCATCGCCGCCCCTTCCATTTTGAGTCCCAGGCCGAAAATAAAGAACCAGTCGATCACAATAACTGAGGTGGTTTCAATGACGGTGGCCATCATCGTCAGGGTCGGGTTACCGTCATTCCGAATAAAATTTAAACTGATTAAATTGCACATGACGAAGGGACCACACCAGGCCACAATCCGGACATAGGTGATTGCTAGCTCCCGCGTTTGGTCATTGGCACCGAGGAAGTTCACGACTGGGGTGGCAAAGATGTCCATTAAGATTGCCACAATAACACCAGTTATGGCGGCCACGATCATCAATGAGCTATACAGTGACTCGACTCGTTCGGGGTGGAGGACCTTATTGAGCGAAAAGATGGTCGCGCCGCCAACTCCCAGGAGGAGACCGATGGCGTTGAAACAGTTGAAAATGGGTAGGGCCAGGTTAAGGGCAGTTAGGCCCAGGGCCCCAGCAGCAATAGAAATAAATAGGGTGTCAATCAGGACATACAGGGATGTTCCCACCATGGCAATGATGTTGCGACTGACATAGTGAAAAACTTCTTTAGTAATTGTCAAACTAAAAAACCTCCAGATACTCCTCCCATCCTCCAATAATGGACGCCTGTTTGGGAAGATGATTTTTTTAACAAAACCCGGCGATTCTGTAGCTCTTATTTCATTCACTTAATATCATAGCAAAAGTTGCTGAGCTTGATAAGGTGGTCTAAATGAGGATCCCGTGCAGGTGGTCGATTTCGTGCTGAATAATTTCGGCGGTAAAGCCATTAAAGTCCTGGGTTTGTTTTTGCCATTGCTGGTTCATGAACGTGACCGTAATTTGTTGGTAGCGGGTGGTTGGTCGCTCGCCTGGTAATGAAAGGCAACCTTCTTGCGTTTGGTAGGGTTGGCTGTGGTGAATAATTTGGGGATTGAACATTACCATGCTGAGGGGCCCGACGCTGACGATGATAATTGCCTTATTGATGCCGATCATGTTGGCAGCCATCCCAACACATTCATTCTGGTGGGCCTTGAGGGTATCTTGGAGATCCTGGCCGATTGTGAGGTCTGCTTTTGTTGCTGTTGCGGCTTTTTGCTGGAGAAATAATTGGTCATGGTTAATTGGTCGTTCCATCTAATATACCTCCTTGATGTTTAAAGGCCCCTAACACGTGAATGTTAGAAGCCTTCGTGATGGTTAATTAATTACTCTTATGATGGTGCTGTTTACCAGCATTCCGTTGCCGGTTCGTTTTGACCGGTTGGTGAGCCTTCTGTTGTGGTTCACTAGCGGCCTGCTTATCATCATTCTTCAACTGGTCGATGGCTGAAGAAGTGGCAGCTGTCTTGTTCGTTGCACTCGTTGAAGGGATCACTGGTGCATCGGGAACCTTAACCGGCTTGCCATCGTTTTCGGCAGCAATTTGCTTCCGAATACGTGGACGGTAAGCATTAATTAACAGGGTTTGCAGGATTGCGAAGAGCCCACCGATAAAGAAGTAGAGCCCTAATCCAGCAGAGGATGTTAATGAAATAAAGAAGGTCATCACTGGACTCATCCAGATTGCCATCTTCATTTGTTGCTTTTGTGATTCTGGAACACCAACTAAGCCGAGGTAACTCTGAATAGCGTAAGCAATAAATGACAGGATCGCAAAGAGGACACTTGGCTTACCAAGCGCAATGCCAAAGAAGGTTGCGTGGTAGAGGTCTGGTGAGTAACGAATAGCGGCGTAAAGAGCGGCGAAAACTGGCAGCTGGATGATCAATGGGAGACACCCAATTCCCCCCGTTAAGCTGACGTTGTTTTCCCGGTAAACGGCCATCATTTGTTGACCAATGGCCGCTGTTTCTTCCGGTGTCTTAGCTTCCTTTTGCTTTTGCTGAAGTTCCTTTAATACCGGTTGAATCCGTGCCATCTTTTCTTGCATGATGGTTGATTTCTTCATTTGTGAGAACATCACCGGTAGTAAGACCATGCGGACAACCACAACGATCACGATGATGGCCCAACCATAGTTATTGCCGAAGTGACCAGCAAGCCACTCCATTAAATGCTGCATGGGCTTTGCCATGTACGTGTAGACAAAGCCGTAGGGGTGACCGCTCTTAGTTGTGCGGACACATCCAGACAGAAGCATCAGCAGGGTGGCTAATCCACCAGCTACTGATAGTCGTTTTAGTTTCATTATTAATTTCTCCCTTAATGGATTTCTCCGTTTATTGAATGTAAACAGTAATATAGTAGCTTAAATTGGGATTAAATTCTACCAAATTGTACAAGTTAACGGATAGAAAAGTCGGTTAGCTGCGGATCAATTGGTAATTCATGCTGGTCCAACTGCAAAACCCGAGCGTAAGGGGTGGGGCCATGTTTAATAAACGTAATAAGGGCCTCAAGTTCCTGTTCGTCTGCTTGGCAGTCAATGGTGACGGTGCCATCGATCATATTTTGCACATAGCCACTGATCAGTCGTTGGGAGGCATATTGGTAGACACCCCAGCGAAAGCCCACGCCTTGCACTTGACCATAGGCGGTTAATTGATAGTGTTTCATTCGTTGCTTTTCCTCCCTCTTTTAGTCTATCCATTGTACACTATTAACATGGTATAATTAAAGGAGAAGAGGGGACTGTCTATTATGGAAGAATTAACTTCAATCCACAATCAACACGTCAAAAATTGGAAAAAACTGCAAACGAAGAAGTACCGCCAGCAAACGGACCGCTACTTGTTGGATGGCTGGCACCTCGTACAAGAAGCCCACAAGGCCGGCATTGAAATCTTACAATTGATTGGAACTGATGAACAGCTGGCTGCTCACCAGGACCTCGTTGACATGAGTGCTGAAGTTTATCAGGTTACTGAAGAAATTATGCGTCACATTACGGAAACGGTGACGCCACAGGGAATCGCGGCCGTGGTCGAAATGCCGAACGCCCACCAAGTTCCATCGGCACCGTTGAAGGGCGCCTGGCTCCTACTAGATCGAGTGCAAGATCCAGGGAACGTTGGAACAATGGTGCGGACTGCTGACGCGGCCGGCTTTACTGGGGTGGTTGTTGGCAACCGTTCAGCTGACCTGTTCTCGCCTAAGGTGGTCCGTTCCATGCAGGGGAGTCAATTCCACCTGCAAATGTATGAAGGCGACTTGGCGAAGTGGATCGATGATTTCAAACAAGTGGATGCACCTGTCTATGGCACCCAACTAAACCCGGCTGCCAAGAGCTTCCGTGATGTTCATCCCGGCGCAACCTTTGCGCTGGTCATGGGCAATGAAGGCCACGGGATGAGCAAGGAACTTCTAGCGCAAACAACGACTAACCTGTATATCCCAATGCGGGGGGAAGCAGAATCACTCAACGTTGCCGTTTCGGCCGGAATTCTAATGTTTCAGTTAAATCAGGGCCTAGCTGATTAAAAATAAGCCGTTCTGATTTATTTTGTGATTGAAATTGTGTACAATACAATCAACGATAAGAAAGGGGTATATCATGAAGTCAAAAAATGAATGGCGGACTGATCCTGAGTATGTGTCACTTGTTGAGGACTTATTAGCTCAGCCAGCTGTTAAAAAGCTTGCGAACTATACTCAGCACCATCACTCGAATCGATTACAACATTCCATTGCGGTTTCGTTTGATAGCTACAAGATCGCTAAACGAATGCACTTAAACTATCGAAACGTTGCGCGTGCTGGCTTACTACATGATCTCTTTTATTATGATTGGCGAACGACTAAATTTGATTTAGGAACGCACGCTTTCATTCATCCGCGGGTGGCTTTGCGTAATGCCGAAAAGATCACCCCACTAAACGACATGGAAAAGGATATCATCTTAAAGCACATGTTTGGGGCAACAATGGCCGTTCCAAAGTACTGGGAAAGCTTAATTGTCTCATTGGTGGATGACTTTGAAGCAGAACATGAATTCTTCTCGCCATTACGTGCTAAATTAGCGCGGAAGATTCGGAAGCGGCGGATGAAGACTACTTGGTAGAAAGGGGGATATTGGGATGGCAGAAGCCGTTGCTAGTGCTGATACCCACACAAGCGGGTGTCAACTTTGTCCAAAATTTACACATACTTTTACCATTTTAGGAAAGAAATGGAATGGTTTAATTATCGAAGCCCTCTTGGTACAAGACTCAATGCGTTTTAAAGACTTAGCGGCTAGTATCGAGGGTTGTAGTGATCGGGTTCTTTGTGAACGGTTAAAGGAGCTGGAGGACGAGAAGATTGTCTCCCGGAACACCTACCGTGGCCAAAGTCGGATTGACTACTCCCTTACTGAGCGTGGTAAGGAATTATTACCCGTAATGAAGGCCGTTCACCAATGGAGTGACAAGTGGAATTAATTGCCGCTTGATTTTCTCTGAGAGTTTGATTAGAATAATTGTGTTATTAAAAGCGCAGATGGAAACTAGTATCCCTGGAATGTAGTTAGAGAGTCGTTATCTTAGCTGTAATTAATGACCTACACAACGGGAGAATTTCATTTCCGGAGCCGATATGTAATGATATTCCGGTCAATCGCCGTTATCGATTTTAAGTGTGCAATTTTAATTGCAAACTAGGGTGGTACCGCGAAGCCTCGTCCCTATCAGGACGGGGCTTTTTTTATTATAAGGAGTTGAAAATATGGGATTAAGAGAACGCTTAGCGGAACTCCGCGAGCAAGGATTAGCAGATATCGAACAATCCAAAGACCTGAAGAAGGTTAACGAAATCCGGGTTAAAATGCTTGGTAAAAAGGGCCCCATCACGAACGTCTTGCGTGGAATGCGTGATTTGAGTGCTGAAGAACGTCCTAAGGTTGGTCAATTTGCCAACAAGGTGCGGGACGAATTAAGTGCCGCAATTGATGAAAAGCGTCAAAAGTTAGAAGAAGCAGCGATGAATGCTGAATTAGCCGCTGAAACGGTCGACGTTACCTTGCCGGGTTCTCCAGTTGCCCAGGGCCAGCCACATGTGATTCAACAAGTGATTGATCAAGTGGTCGACCTGTTCGTTTCCATGGGGTACGAAGTGGCTGTTGGTGACGAAGTGGAACAGGAAGTTTATAACTTCGAAAAGCTGAACCTGCCAAAGGATCACCCCGCTCGTGACATGCAGGATACTTTCTATGTCACCCCATCCGTTTTGATGCGGACGCAAACCTCACCAATGCAGGCCCGGATGCTTGAAAAGCACGACTTCTCCCAAGGCCCACTGAAGATGATTTCACCAGGTAAGGTTTACCGGCGTGATACTGATGATGCAACCCACAGTCACCAGTTTAACCAAATTGAAGGGATGGTTGTGGGGACCCACATTACCATGGCCGACTTAAAGGGGACGTTGGAACGGGTTGCCCAATCATTGTTTGGTGACAAGCTGAATGTGCGTTTACGCCCAAGCTACTTCCCATTTACTGAACCGTCCGTTGAAGCTGATATTACCTGCTTTAACTGCATGGGTAAGGGTTGTGCCATTTGTAAGCATACCGGTTGGATCGAAGTATTGGGTGCCGGCATGGTTCACCCGAACGTTTTAAGAATGTCTGGTGTTGACCCTGAAGAATACGGTGGCTTTGCCTTCGGATTAGGGCCAGACCGGTTTGCAATGCTGAAGTACGGTGTTACTGACATCCGGAACTTCTACCAAAATGACGTTCGCTTCTTAACTCAATTTGACCGGAAAGGATAGTTCAAGATGAAAGTTTCATACAATTGGTTAAAAGAATATCTCGACCTCGACGTTGCTCCTCGCGAACTATCAGAAAAGATCGCCCGGACTTCTGTTGATATTAATGATGTCTACTCTCTTGGGGATGGCTTGAAGAAGATTGTTGTTTGTGAAGTAACCTCCTGCGAACCCCACCCTGATTCAGCCCACTTAAACGTTTGCCAAGTGAACGTTGGTGAAGACAAGCCCTTGCAAATCGTCTGTGGTGCGCCTAACGTGGCCACTGGTGAAAAGGTAATTGTTGCCCTGAACGGTGCTCGCATTGCTGATAACCAAAAGATCAAGCGCGGCAAGATCCGTGGCGTTGAATCAAACGGGATGCTCTGTGCTCTGCAAGAAATTGGCTTTAGTGACAAGATTGCGCCAAAGGAATACAGCGCTGGCCTGTACCTGTTACCAGATGATGCCAAACCTGGTGAAAGTGCCATTTCTTACTTGGGGTTAGACGACACGATCATTGATACTGACGTTACTCCAAACCGTGGTGACATGCTCAGCATTTACGGTAACGTCAATGATATCGCCGCCTTCTATGGTCTAACACCACACTTCAAAGAATTAGCGGTCAAAGAGAATGATGACCAGTCCACAGCTGACCTGGTTAATGCAGAAATCAAGGACCAGAAGATTGCCCCAACCTACAAACTGCGGGTCATCAAGAATGTTAAGGTGGCTGATAGTCCACTCTGGTTGCAAATTCGTCTATGGAACTCCGGTATTCGGCCAATTAACAACGTGGTTGACGTTACCAACTATGTTCTGCTGAAGTATGGTCAACCATTACACAGTTATGATTATGACCGCCTGCCAGGTCACCAGTTTGGTGTTCGCCATGCCAAAGAGGGCGAAAAGTTCGTTACCCTCGATGACAATGAACAAACATTGAAGGCTCAGGATATCTTGGTCACTGCCGATGATCAACCAGTATCCTTAGCGGGAACCATGGGTGGCCAAGGCACCGCGGTTGAAGACGACACTAAGACGGTGGCGCTGGAAGCAGCGATCTTTGACCCCGTAATGGTTCGTAAGCAGGCCCGTCGTCTGGACCTTCACAGTGAATCATCAATGCGCTTTGAACGGGGGATCAACCCAACAACTGTCGAAACAGCTTTGAATGAAGCGGCTGAATTAATTGCTGAATTGGCTGACGGCACAGTTACCAAGGGCATTGTTACTGGTAGTGAAAAGCCTGCTAAGGACAAGGACATCAACTTGTCACTGAGCAAGATCAACCATGTACTTGGCACGGACTTGAAGATGGCTGACGTAACAGATGTCTTTGACCGGCTGAACTTTGCTTACCACGTCCAAAGTGAAGATGACATCGTAGTAACGGCTCCTGCCCGGCGCTGGGATATTGAATTACCAGCGGACCTTTATGAAGAAGTTGCCCGGATCTATGGTTATGACAAACTGCCTTCCACTTTGCCGGTTATGACCCGGAACCATGGTGGTTTAACGGCGCGGCAAAAGTTTATCCGTGCCAGTCGTCATGACTTTGAAGGGATGGGCTTGAACCAAGCACTGTCATACTCATTAACCACGGTTGACAAGGCTAAGCAGTTCCAAATTAGCCCGGTTGATGAACCAATGAAGCTCGACTTCCCAATGAGTTCTGACCACGTGGCTACCCGAATGAGTATCATTTCTGGGTTGCTGATTGACGTGGCTTACAACATTGCCCACAACGTCAATAATGTGGCGCTGTACGAAGAAGGACGGGTATTCATTCCTAAGGGTGGCGAACGTCCAGAAGAACAAGAACACATTGCAGGGGCCGTTACTGGTCAATTGCTGGCTAATAACTGGCACGTTGCTGACCGCCCAGTTGACTTCTTCCAAGTCAAGGGAATGGTTGAACAGTACCTGAAGAACATGGGCCTGGCTGACCAGGTTACCTACGTTGCCGACCAATCACGGTCAGAAATGCACCCCGGACGGACCGCCAACGTTATGCTTGGTGATCAATTAGTTGGTTTTGTGGGTCAAGTTCACCCTAAGACCGCGCAAGCTTACAAGATTCCAGAAACCTATGTCTTTGAATTAAACATTGAAAACTTGTTGTCCGCTAAGAAGATTGGTAACGAATACACCCCAGTAAGCAAGTTCCCAACCATCACGCGGGACATCGCATTGCTTGTTGACACTTCCGTTACTAACGCTGACATTGTGGCATTGATCAAGCAACGTGGTGGGGCCTTCCTGAAGGATGTCCACCTGTTCGATGTTTACAGTGGCAACCACTTGCCAGTAGGGAAGAAGTCGTTGGCTTACAGCTTGATTTACCAGGATGACCACTGTAAACATCGAACAGGTGGACATCCTTCAGGAAGGATGTCCAC
>CALVFC010000045.1 GCA_944326735.1 uncultured Limosilactobacillus sp.
TGATCGCGGTATCAATTTCAAGTTGTGTTGGACCCCCCGTTGTCAGAGCCTGGTCCAACGTTTCCACGACTGGTTGAACCCGCCGGGCAAGTCTAACCAGGTCATCATCAGAAATTGGTTGTCCCTGGTACTGAATCCGTTCATTAAAACGGGTAATAAACGGTGAGGTAAATGTTCCCACCGTTAGTCCCTGTCCGATCAAGGCATCACGAACCATGGCGACTGTTGATCCCTTACCATTCGTTCCTGTGACGTGGATATAGGTTAGCCCCTTCTGCGGGTTACCCAACTCGGCCAAGAACCGCTTCATCCGGTCTAAGGTCGGAATCTTCTTAAACTTAGTCCGGCCATGAATAAAATTTAGTGCTGCTTGATAATCGTCAATCATGATGATGCTCCTTCAAACTGAGTCCGTTTTAGTACTAACGATAATAACACACCATTACAAAATAAGCTCCTCACATCCAAGCTAATTCGGATATCAGGAGCTTATAGATCAGTTATTTATCCTTTATTCTAGTGGTATAAGTCGAAGCGACCCTTTGAAAGGAGTTCTTTGACCCCACCGACTTCCATTAAGGAACGGTTCATAATCATTTTCTTCATAAATGAACCAATGTATCCCTTTACCGGGTGGCCCATCGCCGTCCCAAATGCCTTGGTATTACCAACGGAAGCCACGGTCCCCAGGGACTTGTAACTGTATCCCTTAGCAGCCCGTTGACCATTCTTAATCCGTTCTGCCAAATCTTCAGCCGTGTAGTCTGCCATTGATAAAGCAATCTGGGCTGTTGTTGGGTATGGACGTTGTTCACCAGGAGCCACAAATGCGGCCACATCCCCGAGAATATACAGGTCTGGATATTCAGGATCATTTAAGTGGTCATTTACCATTACCCGACCACGACGAGCTTTGAGTCCTGATTCCGCAACCACGGGACTGCCACTAACTCCGGTCGTCCAAATAATAGTACCAGCAGTAACCGATTCTTCATCGGCATCCTTGCCTCGCTTATAGAGGACCTTACCTGGTTCAATTCCAGAAATCAGGCAGCCAGTCATCAGGTTAACCCCTAGTTTCTTTACAAGGTTTACACCGTAATCAGCTAACTTATCATTAAACATTGGTAACAGACGGGTAGCAGCTTCCACTAAGATAATTTGAATATCACTTGGCTGAACTCCAGCGATCTCTGCGTAATGGGCCCGCGCATCAACTAGGGCCCCTGCTAATTCAATTCCTGTGAACCCAGCTCCACAAACCACGATCTTGAGGTTGTCAGGGTTCTTACTGGTCCGGTAATCCTTTAATTGCGCCAGAATATGGTCATGAATATCAATGGCTTCCTTAACATTCGTCATCGGTAAAGCATTTTCTTCTGCCCCCTTGATGCCAAATGTTTCAGAAACAAATCCTAAGCCCAGCACACAATAATCATAAGTTAGTGGTTCATCCTGGTGAGCTAGTTGGACGTTCTTAGCAGCGGGATCTAACTTAACGACTTCATCCTGAATGAAAGTCGTAATATTCGGATCAACTAGGTCCGCAACCTTGTAAGAAATCTTAGACGGCGTTTGGGTACCTGCGGCCACTTCATGCAGGTCAGTGGCTTCATAGTGGTATGGATTACGGTCTACTAACGTAATCTTGACCGCACCCTTGAGTTTCTTTTGCAATAATACAACCGTCTTCAAGCCAGCATAACCAGCTCCTAAAACAACAACATGTTTCATTTTTGTAACCCCCTATTTTTATTCAACTAATCCTTCATCTGCCGCTCGTAGCATTCGATAACGTTTACTTGTCTGTGCTAATTGAGCTGGCGATCCTGCCAGGTCGACCTGACCATTTTCCAAGAAAATCACTTGATCCATTTGATCAATTCCTTGCAAGTGGTGGGTAACCCAAATCAGTGTTTTATCTTTTAATTCCTTCATAAACGTATCAATGACCTGTTGTTCGGTAATGGGATCCAACCCGACTGTCGGTTCATCTAAAATTACAATGGGAACGTTCTTTAACAATATCCGGGCTAATGACAAACGATGCTGTTCACCGCCAGAAAAGCCCAGTCCTGCTTCACCAACCTTGGTGTTCAAGCCATCAGGAAGTTGACGAATCTTTTCTGCTAAACCAACCCGTTGGAGAACGGACCACACTTGTTCTTCTGTTGCCTGTTCGTTACCGATGCGGACGTTATTTAAGACACTAGTATTGAACAAGTATGGTTGCTGGTGGACGATTCCGATGTAATTGGAAATCTGATCACCAAAATCACTCGTGGGCACACCGTTGAGTAAGACTGATCCCGAGTCCGGTTGCCGGTCACCACGTAATAGTGATACTAGGGTACTCTTGCCGGCCCCGCTGCGCCCCAAGATAGCTAACTTTTCACCAGGGTGGATGGTCAATGATAAGCCATTCAAAATGGTGTTGGTGGTATGCGGATAAGTAAATTGGACATTCGCTAATTGCAACTGGTATGGCGCCTGAATATTAGCAGGCCGCTGATCGGCTTTGGCAACCGCCGGTAAACTATTTAACCGCTTCAGCGAGTCAACATAGGTGTTCGTCTGTTGAGCAGCATTCGGTAAACCTGCTAACGCCTCATCAAGTGGGAAGACGGCGAGCACAAATGCTGCAATCCAGTTTGCACCCCAGTGGTGGCCAAAACGCCAGGACGACCACACAACCAGGGCAATGACAACCAATAGGATCATCATTTGCAACAAGAAGTCGCGGAAATAATTAAAGGAGTGCAGTGCGTGTTGCGACTTACGTAATTGTTGTTCGTCATTTTTCCGTCGACCAAGGTATTCAGCCGACCGTCCAGCAAAGATCCAATCTGTAATGCCGAGAACGTTATCCGTCAGGTCCGCATACAAGCGGTTGGTGGCCTGCTTTTCATCATCCTGACGTTGGCCATTGACGAGAACCGACCAAACCGGAATACCGACAATAATCAGACCAAAGAGAATCGCCATCAATAGGCCCATCAATGGTGTTAAGACCCCCAAACCGATGACAATAATGACGTACAACCCGGCCGCGACAAGCATTGGGAAAATGGTCCGCAAGTACAGATTCTGAATGTGGGCCACATCATCAGACAAGAGGCCCAAGATGTCACCGATCCGGTACTTACTGTTAAAGAAGACCGCATCCTGTTCCAACGAATTGTACAACTTCTTACGAAAGTCCGATGTCATCTTTAGGACCCAGTTGTGCGACGTGATCCGTTCACAGTATTTAAAGACCGGCCGGAAGATCCCAAATGCCCGCGTTAGAACTATCGGAACATAAACTAACAAAATATTAAACGGCATGGTGGCACATTTACTGATCAGGTAACCAGCCGTAAACATTAGTCCACCAGCACAAACAAAGGTTAAAATCCCGAGACTAATTGCCAATATCAAGGTCCAACGATACTTGCGAAGGTAAGGACGAACCCATCGATCATGATGTAATGCTTTAAATAAAGGTATCTTATGCATCGAGCCGTCCTCCCCTCATTTGACGAATTAGCTTCGTTAAGTAGCCGTTTTGCTTCAACAACGTTTGGTAGTCTCCCTGCTCAACCAACTGACCATGGTTCAAAACCAGGACGTGGTCCATTTGATTTAACCAGTGGAGCCGGTGAGTAGCTAACAGAACGAGACGATCCTTCATTAACGGTAACATCCGTTCCTTGAGTTCCAATTCCGTTTCAATATCCAGGTGGGCCGTTGGTTCGTCCAAAATCAGGATCTTCCGCTTCCGGTCAAGGAAAGCCCGGGCCAAGGCAATTCGTTGTGCCTGGCCACCGCTTAATGGTCGGTGTCCCTGGCCAATGACGGTCGATAATCCCGCTGGCAAACTAGCAACCAGGTCATCTAACCCGACCACGTGGACCGCTTCCGCTAGCTGCTGGTCACTGACGTCAGGTGTGTAGAAAGCAATGTTATTCCGCAACGTATCTTCAAAGATGTACGGATGCTGCGGAATATATAAGATTTGCTGCTGCCAATCACTGATGTTCAGCGAATTCGTAGTTGTCCCTTGGATGCTAAATTGACCAGCGCTCGGGGCCAAGAAACCAGCTAATAGGTTAATCAGCGTCGTCTTCCCAGCACCACTCATCCCAATAATGCCGATCTTTTGATATCCCGTCAAAGTTAAATTCATGGGTTTTAACTGACTACCAGACGGATATTGATAACTGATCCCTTCTAATTTCAACTGGTCACTCGGCAACCACGAGTGTAGTCGCACTTGCGGCCGCTGTGGTTCAGCCATTTTTAAAATCCGGTAGACCGCATGGAAGGAATTCTTACCGTTCAGTGTGGCATGGTAATCATTTGCAAAATTACGAATTGGCATAAAATATTCTGGCGCCAGGATTAAAATCGCCAGCGCAGGAAACAACAATAAGTGACCGTCAATTAATCGTAAACCGAGGAAGACCGCCAAAATAGCAATCGCTAACGTGGTGAAGAAGTCCAACGCAAAGGTCGAAAGCATCGCCACGCGAATGACGCTCATCGTTGACCGCCGAAACTGCTCACTAGAACGAAAAATGCTCTTGGAATATTGTTTACTGATTCCAAAGTACTTTAAGGTATCAATACCCCGTAAAGAATCGATGAAGTGGTTTGACAACATTTGAAAGTTAGCATACTGCCGATCTGCCTTAGCCTTTGCTGCATAACCTAAGATAATCATAAACAGGATGATCAATGGGTAAATAGCGAGCATCACCAAGCCAGAAATCCAATCCAGGTATAAACACACAATCAGGAGCAAGATTGGAATCACCATCATCGAAACAAATTTGGAAAACAGTAAGTTAATGTAAGTTTCCACTTCAGAGATCCCGTCTAGGGCGAGGGTCACCATGTTACCGGTCCCCTCCCGATTAATCAGAACGGGTCCCAAAGTAAACAGCCGTTTTAGCAACTGCTGACGCAACTGGTCGGCACAATGGCGGGCATAACGATCAAGCCGGGACTGTTCAAACCAATTAGTCAGGTGACGCGCTGTAAAACAAGCGGCAAATAGCAACAACCACTGCCACTGGCTGGTTAAGGTGTGTCCCTGCCAGAGGTGCGTTAAGAGCAACGCCAGCCCCAATGCTTGACCAAGGATAAGAAAAGCTTGTAGAACATACAGTCCCACAAGCTTTACCATGATCTTCTTGCTCTCTGGAAGTGTAAAGAGTAATCGATCAATCATTCTATTACTTGTCCTCCGTAATTACTGGCATCGCAATCCGCTTCCGGAAAATCCAGTATGCCCAGATCGTGTAGGCCAGAACGAATGGCAATAAGCAGCAAGTGGCAATTGTCATTACAGTCAAGGTGTAATGCGTCGATGATGCATTCTGAATTAACAGGTCATAACGTGGACTAATGGAACTAATCAGAACACGTGGGAATAAGCCGATAAAGATCAGGGCAACCAATGATACCAGAGATAACCCACTGGCAATAAAGGCTGTTAATTCCTTGTGCTTCATTGTAGCAGCGTGCGCAACAATCGATAGGATGACAATTACTACTAACATCGTTAACGTGCCAATTGGGTGAACGTGAATGAAGTCAGTCATGAAGATCAACAGTAAGGCGAAGACGATTAGGCCTAAGTACAATACCCAATATAAGAATTGGGCGTAATTATTGGCCCGTTCTTCGACTCCACCCGCCGTCTTCAGTGACAGGTAGTTCAGACCGTGTAAGTAAGTTAATAGGGTCAATGCAATTCCACCAACAACTGAGAACCAGTTAATGTAGTCAAAGAATGTTGCATGGAAGTTACCATTAACGTCAATTGGCATCCCCTTGATCATGGAGATAAACATTACCCCGAGGAAGAATGGCACCATTGCAGAACCAATTCCTAAAGTCCAGTCCCAAATTTTCTTGTGCGGCATTGGGCTTTTCGCACGGAATTCAAATGAAACACCACGAATAATCAATCCAACTAGGATCAACATCAAGATCAAGTAGTAACCACTAAACAAACTAGCGTACCAGTATGGGAATGATGCGAACATCGCACCACCGGCTGTGATCAGCCAAACTTCATTACCATCCCAGACGGGGCCAATCGTTTGAACCATTTGATCACGTTCTGCTTCATTGTGAGCAACCGTAATTGTGGCCATACCAACCCCGTAGTCAAAGCCATCCAGGAAGAAGAAGCCCGCAAACAGGACACCAATCAGGAAAAACCATAATAGTTGAAGAGCACTCATTTAGAACGCCTCCTTATCGAATGGGTCAAGAACCTTCTTAAACTTAGGTTCAATTGTTTGGGTTGGGTCCTTCTTAAGTTCCCGAACAACTAAGGCAATCATTGCAATCGCCAATGTTGTGAACAAGCAGAAGTAAACAATGTTAGAAGTTAACAGGGATGCAACAGAGACATTTGGTGAAATACTTTGTTGGATAGTAAACAGTCCGTAAACTGTCCATGGAACACGACCAAATTCAGTTACAAACCAACCTGCTGTATTACCAAGGAATGGGAAGAATGTCGTGATCGCAATCAACCACATTACCCACCGATGGCGATAGAGTGATTGCGACTTTTCACGACTCATAATCAAGCCCACAATTGAAATCAAGATAATCCATGCAGCCACTCCACACATGATCCGGAAACTGTAGAACAAGGTGTTAACTGGTGGATAGTAATCTATATTCTTACCATACTTGTGCTTGTATTGAGCATTTAATTCATTCATCCCCGTAACAGCACCGGTTGTTGAGTGGTAAGACAAAATACTCAAAGCATATGGCACATCAAGGTTATATTCTTCTTTGTGCTGCTTGGTATTGGCAATGCCGACAACCGTCCATGGAGCATGCTTACCAGTGGTGGTATAAACCGCTTCAGTAGCGGCAAACTTCATTGGTTGTTCCTTAATCAGGTATTGCATCTGCAGATCACCGAGAACTAAGCCGAAAATAGCAAAGATCAGTGAAATGGATAATCCCAACCGCAACGTCTTTTTGTAAATATGACGAGCAGCTTCGGATGGTTGCTTCTTCTTGAGCAGTTGGAAAGCAGCCAAACCAGCAAAGATCACACCACCCATCATGATGGCGTTCAAGATTACATGGCCAAATTCGAACCATAACTGCGGGTTCTTTAACAAGGCCCCAAAGTTAACCATTGTGGCCCGGCCATTCTTAATGGCGTAACCAACGGGGTGCTGCATAAAGGAGTTCGCTGTCAGAATCCATAATGCAGACGTTAAGGAACCAAAACTAGTCATCCAAATAAAGAAAGCATGGAGACCCGGCTTTACTTTATTCCATGTGAATACCCACAATCCGATAAATGTAGATTCGATAAAGAATGATAGCAATGCTTCAAGAGCCAGAGGAGCACCAAAAATGTCCCCCATGAATCGTGAGTAGTCAGACCAGTTCATACCAAACTGGAATTCTTGAATAATCCCAGTAACGACACCGACAGCAAAGCTCAGCAAGAAAATATTCCCCCAAAACTTTGTCATCTTTTTATATGATTCATCCTTAGTATGTACATACATACTTTCCATAATTGCGACAACAAAGGCCGTCCCGATGGAAAATGGAACAAAGAAGAAGTGATAGACCGTCGTCATCGCAAATTGGAAACGAGCAAGACTAAGAATAGTCATAAATAAGAACCTCCCTCCAAAGGATTTAATTTTGAAACCGTTTCCTGTTTCATTCCACTATCATCATAATACTTGTGATAAGGAATTACAAATGAATTTACCAATTATTTTAGAGGTTTAAATATAAATAGATCCTTTAGTTACTAGGTATCACGTTCACTTATCAAATGATATCAATTTATTTAAAAATAGATAATAAAAAAGCAAGTCGATAACACCGACTTGCTCTGTAATTCTAATTTTAAGCGTTCGCTAATGAAGCTAACCGATCCTTAGCGGCGGCCAGCTTTTGTTGCCAATCCTTAGCCTTCGCGCGTTCTTCATCAACAACAGCTTCAGGAGCGTTGTCAACAAACTTTTGATTGCTCAACTTCTTTTCAGAACGTTGCACTTCTTTTTCAAGTTTAGCAATTTCCTTTTGCATCCGTGCGCGTTCCTTATCAAGATCAACCAATTCAGCCATTGGAATGTCCACTTCGGCACCAGTAATGATCGATGACAAAGCCAACTTTGGCGTGGCCACATCTGTCCCGATAGTTAATTCTTCAGGATGACAGAAGCGGTCAATGTAGTCTTGGTTATCCTTAAAGATATCCGCCAACTGCTGTGTTTCAACCTTGATCACCATATCAACAGGTTTGGACATTGGCGCATTGGCTTGATTACGAATATTCCGGACTGCCGTGATTAATTCAATCAGGTGACTCATTTCTTCAGTGGCATCCGCATCGTTAAATTCTGGATGGTCAACTGGGTATTTTGCAACCATGATTGACTTGCCTTCATGAGGCATCGACTGCCACAACTTTTCGGTAACGAATGGCATGATTGGGTGCATTAACTTCAGAATTTGGTCGAGAACGTAACCCAGGATGTTCTTGGTATCCTGCTTTTCAGCATCGGTACCATTGTTCAGCTTCTCCTTGGTCATTTCGATGTACCAGTCGCAGAAATCGTTCCAGATGAAATTGTAGAGGGCCCGGCCAGCTTCACCAAATTCAAACTTGTCAAACTGAGCCGTAACCTGGACAACAGTTTCATTCAACCGTGATAAGATCCACCGGTCTGCTAAGTCCCACTTGCTCTTATCTGGTAATTGTGGAGCTGGCATGTCACCTAAGTTCATAATGACATAACGGCTAGCATTCCAAATCTTATTAATGAAATTCCAAGCAGCATCCATCTTGGTATAGGAGAACCGGATATCTTGACCTGGCGTAGAACCAGTAATCAGGAACCAACGCAGGGCATCAACCCCGTACTTCTTGATCACGTCCATTGGGTCAATCCCGTTACCAAGTGACTTACTCATCTTGCGACCCTGTTCATCACGAATCAAACCGTGTAAGAGGACATTCTTAAATGGTGCCCGACCGGTAAATTCAAGTGATTGGAAGATCATCCGGGATACCCAGAAGAAGATAATATCGTATCCCGTTACCAGAGTATTGGTTGGGAAGTAACGCTTATAGTCAGGGGCGTCCGTGTTTGGCCAACCCATCGTTGAGAATGGCCATAATGCACTGGAGAACCAGGTATCGAGGACATCCTTATCCTGTTCCCAGTTTTCGGCATCCTTAGGTGCTTCCATCCCGACGTAAACTTCACCTGTTTGCTTGTTATACCAAGCTGGAATCCGGTGACCCCACCAAAGCTGACGAGAAATAACCCAGTCATGAATGTTCTCCATCCATTGTGTAAAGGTGTGTTCAAACCGCTTGGGGATGAAGTTAACCCGGTCATCAGTTTGTTGGTTCTTTAACGCTGCTTCTGCCAATGG
>CALVFC010000046.1 GCA_944326735.1 uncultured Limosilactobacillus sp.
CCCGTTTGTCATTGTCGCCATCAACATCTTCATCGCCGTGGGGAGCGATTTTGAGTCCGCTATTCGGGGGATGAATGCCTTAGCTACTACTGGTAGTCAGTGGTGGTTATCCTCTGAAGGTGTCTGGCTATATGGTGGCTGGTGGAACGTTCTAAACGGGATTGCCGGCATTATTAACGTATTCTGTATGACTGGTTGGTGGGGTATTTACTCCTCCAAGAATGAGGATGATATGCTTTGGCCAGATATGATTTGGTTATTCATCCTTGCTTATGACGTTTGGAACTTTGAATATACCTACAATAACCTACCAACGCATGCTTGGTACTGTGGATTAGCACTATTACTGGCCCCGACATTTGCTGCAGCATTCTGGAACAAGGGTGGTTGGATTCAAAACCGGGCTAACACATTAGCAATTTGGTGTATGTTCGCTCAGGTCTTCCCACTCTTCCAAGACCACAGTCAATTCTCAGTCCTACCAGTATTGTACAAGAATGGGGTTATGAACCCATCCGTTCATCCTGGAGCGGCTGATCCAACGATGATGGGTGTGATTGCTGTTCTTTCATTAGTAATCAATGTTGTTGTCTTTGCGATCATTTGGAAGCGGGCTAAGAAGCTTGGCATCAACCCATACAAGCACGAAGTCTTCGTTGGTACCAAGGATTACGAAGAAGCAATGGCTCGTCGTTAATGTTAGACAATACAAAAAGCGAATCGTGATTTCACGACTCGCTTTTTATTAATCTATGAAATTAGTCTTCAACGCCAGTACCTTCGTAGCAACGTTCAAGCAATTCCTTGAGTTGACTAACAAGTGGTTCAACTGGGTTCGTAGTTGTACATTGATCTTCGTAAGCTAATACGGCTAATTCATCAACAACCTTGTCAAAGTCTTCACGACTAACGCCATTGGCCTTTAAGCTGAGGGTAACACCACATTGGTGAGCAAGGTCAATCACCTTTTCAGCGTAAGCTTCTGCTAATTCTTCATCAGAGTTACCTTGGAGGCCGATGAAACGAGCAATGTCAGCGTAGTCTTTCGTTGCGTGGAACGTTTCGTAGTGAGGCCACAGCGCTAACTTTTGTGGACGCTTAGAGTTGAAGCGGATGACTTGTGGTAAAGCAATCGCAATCAGTAACCCGTGAGGAAGACCGAAGGCACCACCCATCTTGTGGGCAAGGGAGTGGTTAATTCCTAAGAAGGCTTGACCGAATGCCATTCCGGCCATGGTTGAGAAGTCATGCATCTTACGACGAGCTAACTTGTCACCCTTGACAGAGTCTGGCAGGTATTCCATGACCCCTTTAATAGTTTGCAGTGACCAACCACGGGTGTAATCAGTTGCCATTACTGAAACATATGATTCAGTCGCGTGACAAAGGACGTCCAAACCCGTGTAAGCAGTGGTTTTGGGAGGCACAGTTTCCACAAATTGAGAATCCACGATCGCAATGTTTGGTGTTAATGCGTAGTCAGCTAATGGGTACTTAACGTGGGTCTTAGAATCAGTAATAACAGCAAATGGTGTAACTTCTGATCCAGTTCCAGAGGTAGTTGGAATACCAATTAATTGGGCCTTGGATGGCTTCTTGATTTGGTAAGCACGCTTCCGGATATCAAGGTACTTTTGCATTACCCCGTACCAGGAAGTTTCTGGGTGCTCATAGAACATCCACATTGCCTTGGCAGCGTCCATTGGTGAACCCCCACCGAGGGCAATAATGGTGTCTGGCTTGAAGTCGTTCATCATTGCAACACCTTTTTCAACAGTGTTAGTAGATGGATCTTCTTCAACATCATCAAAGACGAGGAATGGTGTTTCGTTTTGACGAAGACGCAGTTCATCAATTACCCGTTGAACGTATCCCCGTTTGCTCATCCCAGGACCGGTAACGATGAATGCCCGGTTAATGTTTGGAATATCGCGTAATTCTTTCAATGAATTCCGTTGGAAGTAAACTTTTGGGGGAATCTTAACCCATTGACGGTTTTCACGACGCTTAGCGATGACTTTAATGTTTAAGAGGTCCCAGTCGGTAACGTTATGTGATACTGAGTTACCACCGTATGAACCAGTTCCCAGAGTAAGGGAAGGGGTCATGTTGTTGTAGATGTTACCAATACCACCAATACCAGATGGGGAGTTAACGATAATCCGTGAAGCACGCATTTCTAGACCGTACTTAGTAGCTAAATCTTCATCAAGGGTGTGGATAGCAGCAGTGTGTCCTTCACCGCCGTAGTGAAGTAATTGCCGGCAAATGTCAAAGGCGTTTTCGTGTGAACTTGCGCGGTACATTGTCAGAACAGGAGACAGCTTTTCAGCTGAGAGTGGGTAATCGTCACCGATTCCTTCATATTCAGCAATCAAAACCTTGGTGTGTTCTGGAACGTTCTTCAACCCACACATATCAGCAATTGCGTTTGCTGAACGACCAGCGATTGGACCACGAACTTGGTGGCGCTTCGTGTCAATAAATCCTTCAGTGAAGGTATCAATTTCATCTGGTTGAATGAAGTAGCAGTTCCACTTAGCGAATTCTTCCTTAACTTGGTCGTAGATTTCATCATCAACAACGACTGAGTTTTCACTTGCACAGATCATTCCGTTATCAAATGTCTTGGAAAGAACAATGTCGTAAACAGAACGGGCAATATTAGCAGTCTTTTCGATGTAGGCGGGACCGTTACCAGGGCCAACCCCTAAGGCTGGGTTACCAGAACTGTAAGCGGCCTTAACCATGGCTGGACCACCAGTTGCCAAAATCGTGGCAGTGTCAGGGTGCTTCAGCAATGCGTTTGTGGCTTCCAGACTACATTCAGGGATCCATTGAATCATGTTCTTAGGAGCACCCGCTTTTTCAGCAGCTTCTTGTAAGATCTTGGCGGTCTTGATAGAAGACTTCAAAGCTTGAGGGTGGAATGAGAAGATGATTGTGTTCCGCGTCTTAGCAGAAATAATGGATTTAAAGATGGTAGTAGAAGTTGGGTTGGTAACTGGAACGACACCTGCAATGACACCCAGTGGGTCAGCAATCGTGATGGTTTGATCTTCATCGTTGTCTTCAATAATGCCGACGGTCTTGTCATGACGAATATTATTCCAAATGTATTCACTGGCATAGATATTCTTGATAGCCTTATCTTCGGCAACCCCACGGCCGGTTTCGTTGGCAGCGTCAACCGCCAGGTCCATGTGGTGTTCTTCGGCAGCTAATGCCATTGCCTGACAGATGTTATCAACTTGTTCTTGTGAATAATTTCTTAATTCTTGGAATGCAGCTAAGCTTCGGTCCATTAAGCCTTGAATCATTTCTTGAGCGGCTTGTTCTTTGGATTTAGTAGTTGAAGTTTCTACATGTTTTTTATCTTTGGACATAATAGTAAGCTCCTTCGCATTTACTTTGTTATTGTTTGAACATGATTTACTATACTACATAATTTTCGTTTGTAAACAGTTATGTGATCAGTTGAGCAATGGTTTAATCTCTGTTACCGTTTACATTGTTGTGGTTGACAAATGGACGTTCTTGCAAAAAATATTGGTATTATTTTTGTGGGTGGGTGACGACCAAAACTCAGACATTGCTCCACGGTTCACAATAGTGCAAAACAAAAAGCCCAGAACGATATCATAATCGTCCTGGGCCTCTATTATGGCGTAATGTTAATTAGTCTTTAGAATCTTTGTCTTTACCGGCGTTTGGATCAGCAACGTTGTAGTCGTTATCGTTCATTGCTTCAACCGCTCCTAAACGGTAACCATTACCAACTTGACTGAAGAAGTCGTGGTTAGCGGTAGAAGTGGAAATCCCGTTCATAACAACCGGGTTAACATCAGAAGCAGTATCTGGGAACAGTGGGTCTTGCCCCAGGTTCATCAGTGCCTTATTGGCGTTGTAGCGGATAAAGGTTAAAACATCATCGGTCCAGCCAATTTGGTCATACAGCAGGTGGGTGTACTTTTCTTCGTTATCGTACAGTTCATATAAGAAGTCGTACATCCAATCCTTCATGTCTTGTTGTTGCTTTTCAGTCCGGTCATGCATCCCCACTTGGAACTTGTAACCAATGTAAGTCCCGTGGACAGATTCATCCCGGAGAATCAATTTGATAATTTCGGCAACGTTATTCAACTTGTTGTGACCCAGGTAGTAGAGCGGTGTGTAGAAACCAGAGTAGAACAAGAAGGTTTCCAAGAAGACGTTAGCAACCTTCTTCTTTAGTGGGTCCACACTTGGATCTAAGTACATGTTCGCAATCTTGACGGCCTTGTTTTGCAAGTATTCTTCGCTATCTGACCAGTCAAAAATTTCAGAAATTTCTTCTGGGGTGTTCAGCGTTGAAAAAATGGTTGAATAACTCTTTGCGTGAACGGATTCCATGAATTGAATGTTGTTCAGCACGGCGGTTTCGTGCTGAGTCTTAACGTCTTCCTTCAGAGAGGTTAAACCAGCTTCAGACTGAACAGTATCCAGCAGTGTTAAACCACCAAAAACGTGGCCAACTGTCCATTGGTGGTCAGTATCCAGTTCACGCCAGTCGTCCAGGTCATTGGAAACAGGGATCCGGGTATCTAACCAAAACTGTTCAGTTAACTTTTCCCAAGTAGCCTTGTCGATCATATCGGAAACTTTATTCCAATTAATGGCCTTATATTTTTTTAACGGGGTAAAATCTTCAAGCTTCATTTAATCCTTCTCCTCCATCAGACTATTAATTCATTTATCGAGTGCAAAATAATACAAAGAATAGTTTAGCAAGTTATCGTTAGAAAATCAAATTAAAAAACGGTGATAAAGCCTTAAATTACACAACTTTCACATTGGTTGGCACCAATTTCGTCATTGTCATCGGTGAAAGTCCGAATGTAGTAGATTGACTTAATGCCTTTCTTGTAAGCATAGTGCCGTAGAATGTTGAGATCACGCGTGGTCATCTTGTTAGTCCGACCGTTCTTCCATTCGTATAAGCCGTCTGGAATAGTGGACCGCATAAAGAGGGTCAATGACATGGACTGGTCAACGTGCTTTTGAGCCGCAGCATAAGTATCGATGACTTTCCGCATATCCATATCATAAGCGGAGATGTAATATGGCATTGTATCGTTTGATAAGAATGGTGCTGGGTAGTAAATCTTACCAATCATCTTTTCCTGCCGCTCTTCAATCCGGTTAATGATTGGTGTCAAACTAGCAGTCGAATCGTTGATGTAGGAAGTCGAACCGTTTGGCGCAACAGCTAAGCGGTATTCGTTGTACAGACCATCCTTCATTACCGCTTCCTTCAGCTTCTTCCAGTCGTCAATGCCCGGAATGAAGATGTTTTGGAAAAGCTTCTTGACAGTTGCAGATTGTGGTCCCCAATCTTTTTCAACGTATTGGTCGAAGTAGGAGCCATCTGCGTAGGCACTCTTGTCAAAGTTATGGAACGTTTCATGACGTTCCTTAGCAATTTCGTTGGATGCCACTAATGACCAGTAGTTTAACAGCATGAAGTAAACACCGGTGAACTCAATAGCAACCGGGCTACCGTATTGAATATGGTGCTTGGCCAAGAAACTGTGTAAGCCCATGGCACCTAAACCGATGGAGTGACTAAGTTGATTTCCCCGCTTGATCGATGGCACAACGTCTAAGTTTTCTACATCACTGATCCGGGTAAGCCCACGGACAATGGCCCGGATAGACCGGCCAAAGTCTGGGGAAGTCATCATGTTCAAGATATTAGTTGATCCCAAGTTACATGAAATATCAGTCCCCAGGGTCTTGTAAGTCTGATCATCATTTAACGTTGATGGTGTTTGCACTTGGGCAATTTCAGAACAGAGGTTACTCATGACCACCTTACCGTCGATTGGGTTAGCACGGTTTACGGTATCAATATTAATAATGTATGGGTAACCAGATTCTTGTTGGAGCTTACTGATTTCATCTTCAAGATCCCGGGCATTAACCTTCTTTTTGTGGATATCATCATTAGCGACCATGTTGTCGTATTCCTTAGTGATGTCGACGTATGAGAAAGGCTTGCCGTAAACACGTTCCACGTCATATGGACTGAATAAGTACATGTCCTCGTCTTTTTCCACTAATTCGTAGAACTTGTCAGGGACAGTAATTCCCAAGGAAAGGGTTTTCAAACGAATCTTCTCATCAGCATTTTCCTTTTTGGCACCTAAGAATTCGATGATATCGGGATGGAAAACACTGAGATAAACGACTCCGGCTCCTTGACGTTGACCCAGTTGGTTTGAATAGGAGAAACTATCTTCCAATAACTTCATTACTGGGACAACCCCACTGGCCGCGTGTTCAATCTTTTTAATTGGGGCGCCCGCTTCCCGCAAATTACTGAGGTTAATACCAACCCCACCACCGATTTTAGAAAGCTGTAGGGCGGAGTTGATGGTTCGACCAATGGTGTTCATATCATCGGTGGTTTGGATGGCAAAGCAAGAAACAAATTCGCCCCGCCGCTTTCGACCAACGTTCAAGAAAGTAGGGGTTGCTGGTTGGTAGCGTTGATGGATAATTTCGTCAGCCAGATCCATCGCTAAGTCTTCATCCCCGTTGGCCAGGTAAAGAGCGTTCATTGCCACCCGGTCGATATAGTTTTCCAGGTAGTATTCCTTATCGTTCGTCCGCAAAGCATACTGGGCGTAAAACTTGTAAGCTGCCATGAAGGAGTGGAAGTGGAAGTCCTGCTTTTTTAAGTAGTCGTACAACTTTTCAACAAAGTCGAGACTGTACTTGTCCATAAAGCCTTCTTCAATGTAGTCGTTGTCTTCCAACCATTGATAACGTTCCTTGACTGAGGAGAAGTGCTTGGTGTTAGGCTGGACATTTTCCTTAATAAAGTCCGCCAATGCTTCCTTATCCTTATCTAGTTGAATTTGACCGTTTTTAGGAATGTTAACTTCATTGTTGAGGTCGTAATATTTAACCTTAGTAAGATCAATATCAGATAATGCCATGATGTAACTCACTTTCTATTTAAATTATTTGTAGACAGAAAAAGCGGGAGGTTACGGAAGTTACTCCTAACTTCGCCTAACTTCCCGCTATTAAATCATTCACCCAACCGCACTAGGCCAGCTTACTTAATTGATCGGGACGGAAACCAGAAAATGCATCACCGTTCGGGAGCTTAACAACTGGTGTAGCCATAAAGCCTTCTGCTTTTAATCGTTGGATAAATTCAGGCTGTTCATCGATGTTGTGTTCAACAAAGTTAATCTTGTGCTGTTCCAAGAATTTCTTGGTCATCTTGCATTGAATGCAATTATTTTTAGAAAAGACAGTAACCATATCAATTCCCCCTGCGCTTTTGTTGATGCTTATTAGTATAGCGATATTTACGAGAAAATCAATGCAAAAATGCCATATATTGTGATACTTAAAATAGTGAAACACAATATATGGCATTATTATGGGCAAATCACAGCCGTGAAACTTTTTTACCACGAAATGTGGATAATCATTAGATAAATATTTTAACTTCAAACAGGATTATTATACACTGATCTTAGTTAAAAAAACACAGATTGAGGTTTAAAATGGCAAATTTAAATTCGACAACTGAAACGCCACAAGAAATTAAGTTTATGGAGGCCGCAATTGACGAAGCACAGCAAGCCGGCATTCTGGATGAGGTGCCTATTGGGGCCGTAGTTGTGAAAGATGGTCAGATAATTGGGCGGGGCCATAATATGCGGGAGAAGTTTCAGGACGCAACATACCACGCAGAGGTACTTGCAATTATGGAGGCCTGCCAAAATCTGCACTCGTGGCGCTTAGAAGGTTGCGACCTCTACGTTACATTAGAGCCATGTATTATGTGTAGTGGAGCAATTATTAATTCACGAATTCGGACAGTTTACTATGGCGCGGCCGATCCCAAAGCGGGGGCAGTTGATAGTCTCTACCATTTACTAAATGACCAACGCCTAAATCACCAAGTGAATGTCGTATCTGGTGTGTTGGGTGAACAATGTAGCCAAATGCTGAAGAACTTTTTCCGTGCTATCCGGAAAAAACGCAAGCTCGCCCGCAAGAAAAAAGCTGGTAATTGATGGTAAATTGTTGTATTATACTATTTGCCGTAAGGCCTTAGGGCAAGGGTGTGCTTACGAACCGTGTCAGGTCCGGAAGGAAGCAGCACTAAGTTTGACGTGCCTTGTGTCCTAAGTTTCATTGATAATTAAGTGGAGACTGGCATCTTGTCAGTCTCTTTTTTTGTTGAGCAGGGCTCTTCTTTGCGGCTTAAAAAGCTAGTATAATGTTGAGTAATGATTTAAACAGAAAGGAAGCTAAGTGATGAGCTATCAGGCTTTATATCGTGTATGGCGGCCACAGCGGTTTGATGACATGGTTGGTCAACAGGTGGTTACCCGCACTCTCAAAAATGCCATTATTACTCACCAGATTAGTCATGCCTACCTCTTTGCAGGCCCTCGGGGTACCGGGAAGACCTCTGCCGCGAAGATCTTCGCTAAAGCGGTCAATTGTCACCACTCTAAAGATGGTGAGCCTTGTAATGAATGTGAAACCTGTAAAGCAATTACGAATGGGCAATTAAACGATGTTATCGAAATCGATGCGGCTTCTAATAATGGGGTTGAAGAAATTCGTGATATCCGGGATAAAGTTAAGTATGCCCCCACCCAGGCAGACTATAAAGTCTACATCATTGATGAAGTTCATATGTTATCGACGGGAGCCTTCAATGCTCTGTTAAAGACGCTAGAAGAACCGCCGGCAAACGTTATCTTCATCTTGGCCACTACCGAACCGCACAAGATTCCACTGACCATTATTTCGCGGGTTCAGCGGTTTGATTTTCGGCGGATCTCCGCTCAGGATTCGTTTCAACGGATGAAGTATATTTTGGACCAGAAAAAGGTTCAATATGATGAAAAGGCGCTGTGGGTAATTGCCAATGCCGCTGAAGGGGGAATGCGGGATGCGTTGAGTATCCTCGACCAGGTTCTGTCCTTTAGTGACAACCAAGTTAAATTGGACGACGCCTTGCTAGTTACTGGTAGTGTCACTAAGCAATTATTAAAGAAGTATTTCTTACAGGTTACTAGTAATCAGGCCGCCCCGGCGTTGGATACTATGAAGCAAATTCTCGGTGAGGGAAAAGATGGACAACGTTTTATCGAAGACTTAATTTCCTTTATTCGGGACGTTTTGCTCTACCAGGAATCACCGGACCTCATTCAGATTGCCAGTACCGGACTGAAAGAGAGTGAATTTTCTGAATTAGCCCAAGCGGCTGACAGTGCGGTCCTTTACGACATGATTGATGAATTAAATGCGGTTCAGGAAGAGATGCGGTTTACGACCCATCCTGATGTTTACCTGGAAGTCTTAACAGTTAAACTAGCACAGCCACACCAGCAAACAAACGTGCCA
>CALVFC010000047.1 GCA_944326735.1 uncultured Limosilactobacillus sp.
TAATTGGTCACGTTGTTCATCGCTAATGTCATTTCCGGCGATTGGTTGGTAGGTACCAAAGATTGGCGTGATGTCCGCCAAGAATATTTCAGCCGCTTCCCGCGGTAAAATATCTGGACGCAGACCAACTTGTGGTTGCTTGAAGTATTCAGCAATTGGTTCCAGGTAGTCCATTGTAAAAATCATGTTGAGCTTTTGTTGAGAGCTCGTTGATAGTAAGCGCCGGGCTTGCCAATACTGGTCATAAATACTCAGTGGGTGGTGCTTCTTCAGTGCTTCAGTGATTTGCCAAATTTGTTCGTTAGGTGTCAACTTATGCTTCCGCATCACCTTGTTGATGTCCTTACGCACCTTACCCCCAAGCTGCGTCATAACGTCCAGATAAAGGACTTCCTTATCGCTAAAGTGGTGGTACAGTGCCGGTTGGGTAATCCCAATTTGCTTGGCAATGTCACGAGTGGAAGTTTCCCCAAATCCTTTCTGTAAGAATAGCTTGGTCGCGGTTCTCATGATTGAGTTCCGCGTCCGTTCTAATCGGTCTGAACGTTTCATTCTTTATATCGCTCCTCAACTTATTAATCATCTTATAAATATATAATGCCACTAAAACCGCACTTTGACAAGCCTAGATCAATCTTTTTTCGCTGATAATGTCCGATATTAAGCTAATTCATCCCCGATCGTTCAGAATAATAAGCATTGCTTGTGAGCAAATAAACGAAGGGGGCGTAGCTAGTCTTTAGAAAGCACAAAGAGACTCTAGCGTTCGGATCTTCCGGACACTAGAGTCCCCTTGTGTATTACGCTGTAACATTCTCAACTATGTAAAGGATAATTCACAGCACACTTTTCAATTTTAATCGATCTTAACTACCTGAGATTCATCCGCTTGGGGGTGGCGGGTTTTGATCGTAATCTTTCCCCGCCGGGCACCAACCGTAACGTCATCCCCGGTCTTCACTGCGCCTTCCAGCAAGGCCGTGCTCAGTGGATCTTCAACCTGATCTTGGAGAGCCCGCCGGAGTGGCCGGGCACCATATGATGGGTCATAACCAACTTCCGCCACGAGGTCAATTGCCGCGGGCGTAACTTTCAGTTCAATTCCCTGTTCACTAACCCTCTTTTGCAAGGTCTTCACCATTAACTTAACAATCTGGTGTAATTCCTTCTTGTGGAGTGAGTGGAAGATGACTGTTTCATCAATCCGGTTCAGGAATTCTGGCCGGAAGTGGAGTTTCAATTGTTGACGGATTGCGCTCGCCATCGCCTGATAATCATTGCTAATGTCACGAGCACCAAAACCAACCTCTTTTTCATCCTGTAATTGGGTGGCACCAAGGTTAGAAGTCATGATAATAATCGTGTTTCTAAAATCAACGCGCCGTCCTTTGGCATCAGTCAGGTAACCATCATCCAATACTTGCAACAATAAATTGAAGACATCCGGGTGGGCCTTTTCGGCTTCATCCAACAGGACAACTGAGTATGGGTGCTGACGAACCTTTTCCGTTAATTGGCCACCTTCGTCATAGCCAACGTAACCAGGGGCGGCCCCAATCAACCGGCTCGTCGAGTACTTCTCCATGTATTCGGACATATCAATCCGGATCATGTTATCTTCAGAGCCAAACATTGCCTCAGCCAGTGCCTTAGCAAGCTCAGTCTTACCGACCCCAGTTGGGCCAAGAAACATGAAGGAACCGATTGGACGGTGCGGATCCTTTAAACCACTCCGCGCCCGTCGAATTGCTTTCGCCACAACGCTGACGGCTTGATCCTGACCAATTACCCGTTGGTGCAGTACCCGTTCGAGGTTAACCAACCGTTCGCTCTCGCTCTTTGTTAACTGGGTCAATGGCACACCAGTCCACTCAGCAACCACTTTGGCAATATCTTCGCCAGTAGTATGCAGCTGGTAGTGATCAGTATCCTGTTTAGCATGTTGTTCTTGGCGTTCAAGCTTGGCCCGGATTTGCAGCTCCTGCTGACGGAGGGCCGCCGCCTTATCAAAGTTTTGATCTTCAATGGCAGCTTCCTTGTCTTGGCGGAGTTGTTCTAACTGGCCAGTCAATGAATGCCGGCTATTTTTCTTTTCTTCGGCATCAATCCGCACCATTGCTGAAGCTTCATCAATCAGGTCAATTGCCTTATCAGGCAGGAAACGGTCTGTGATGTACCGGGCAGATAAGGTCACTGCCTGTTGCAAGGCCTCATCATCAATTTGAACATGGTGGTGTTGCTCGTACTTTGGCCGCAGTCCCTTGAGAATCTGCAAGGCAACTTCTGGCGTTGGTTCATCAATCTGGACCGTTGCAAAACGACGTTCCAAAGCCGCATCAGATTCAATGTACTTTTGGTATTCGTCTAAGGTCGTCGCCCCGATTGTTTGCAGGTCACCACGGGCCAGCGCGGGCTTCAAAATGTTAGAAGCGTCAATGGCCCCTTCAGCGCCACCAGCACCAATCAAGGTATGGAGTTCATCAATAAACAGAATGACGTGGCCATCGCGATGGATCTCGTCAATGACCTTCTTCAGGCGGTCTTCGAATTCACCACGATACTTGGTTCCGGCAACGAGTGAACCCATGTCCAGCATCATTAAGCGTTTCTTGGCGAGTTCTTCTGGGACCTCGCCGTGAACCATCCGTTGAGCTAGTTCCTCAGCAATCGCGGTTTTACCAACCCCAGGTTCCCCAATCAGGACGGGGTTATTCTTCGTCCGCCGACTAAGGATTTGCTCAACCCGCTTTAGTTCTCGGTCACGTCCAACTACGGGGTCAAACTGACCATCACGGGCTGATTGCGTCATGTCACGGGCCAGCTTATCCAGAGTTGGTGTAGCAGACTTGCCACTCTGCTGACTAGCATTGTGCAATTGTTGCCGGGCTTGTAAATCGGACACCCCGAGCCGCCGTAAGATAACCTTGCGGACTTGTTGGGGCATCACATCTAAGCTGTATAAGATCCGTGAAGAAAGAACACTCTCATCCGAAATCAATGCCAGGAGTAAGTGTTCGGTACCAATCTTCAAGGCACGAAGTTGTTGAGCTTCTTGACCTGCTAAAGCTAGAACCTGCTTAGCCTTCGGGGAATATGGCAAGTATTCGCCATCCCCACGGTCTTCCATCGTACCGTAACCAATCATGCGCTCAATTTCTTCACGAATGTCGTCACTGGTAATTGAAAATTGCTCAAAGATCTTGCTGGCAATCCCCTCTTTTTCCATGGTTAAGGCCAAGAGGAGGTGTTCAGTACCAACTGCTTGATGCTTGAAGTACCGTGCTTGTTCATGTGCTAGCATCAATACTCGTTTTGCACTAGGCGTAAAAGTATTATCCATCCAGAAACTCCTTTCTCTTTAACTCTCGTACCGTAGACGGTTTAGCATGGCAACCAGTAAGCGTGCTCTTAACTGGGCCTCGACGTTGCGGTTGCCGACCGCTAACGTCTGCTTGGAAAGGGCCACTAACATTAGGTCCCCTTCCCGCCGACTAATAACTTTTTCATTATATAGGGTGGAAACAACATCATAGGCGTCCCGTTCGCTGATTGAATTGCCAATGGCCTGAATAAGCGTATCGAGGACATCTAAATCATCCAACAAGTTAACCCGTTCAATCCGAATGTAGCCACCACCACCACGCTTGCTTTGGACCAAGTAACCATGTTGAATGGTGAAGCGGGTCTTAATAACATAGTTGATTTGGGATGGAACAACGTCAAAGTGATTGGCAATTGCCTATAGGAAAAGTTCCATTTGCGAAGAATCGCCTAGAATCTGTTTGAGATATTCTTCAATCACATCCGAAATACTTTTTTCTTCCATCTCATCACCTCATTCTCTGACTAATCTTGACCAAATTTTAGCACAGTCAGTACGTCAACACCAGTCAGATGCCTCTCCTAACAAGTGCCTTTGAAATACAAAGAACCCCAGAGCCGCACTTAGCAAACTCTGGAGTTCTTGTTTGTCGCCATTCACTGACGACCATTCAATTTATTCTAATGGGGAGATTTTATTAGTCCATGTGAGTAAAGTCAACAACGTTCCGACCAACAACCTTGTTGTCCTTTAATTCTTGAATCATGTCGTTGATTTCGCTCAGCTTACGAGTCTTAACGATTGGGTGAACCTTACCTTCAGCACCGAATTGGAAGCATTCAGCCAAGTCTTGACGAGTACCAACTAATGAACCAGCAACGATGATTCCATCAAGGACAGTCTTAGCAATGTTCAGCTTCATGTCACCTTGTGGAAGGGCAACAGCAACTAACTTACCATCTGGACGTAAGGAGTCAACGGCTTGGTCAAAGGCAGAAGCGGAAACGGCAGTAACAACTGCAGCGTGAACGCCGCCAACCTTTTCTTGGATTTGCTTGTCAACGTCACCATCATGACGGTTGATAGCAATTTCAGCACCATTTTCCTTGGCAGCTTGAAGCTTGTCAGGGTTACCATCAACAGCGATAACGTGAGCACCAAAGACGTTGTGGGCAAATTGGATACCGAGGTTACCAAGACCACCGGCACCAACGATTGATACCCATTGACCTGGCTTAATGTCAGCAACCTTCAATGCCTTGTACATCGTAACACCGGCACAAGTTAATGAAGTTGCTTCAACTGGGTCAACGCCATCAGGAACCTTAACAGCGTAGTCAGCAGGAACGATACATTGTTGAGCCATTGCACCATCAGCAGTGTAACCAGCGTTCAGAACGTTCCGGCAAAGGGTTTCACGACCAGTCAAGCAGTATTCACAGTGGCCACAGCCCTTGAAGAACCAAGCGATTGATACACGATCGCCGACCTTCAGAGAGGTAACGCCAGGAGCAACCTTGGATACACGACCAACACCTTCGTGACCAATGATACGGCCAGGCTTCTTACCGAAGTCCCCAGCAGCAACGTGTAAGTCAGTGTGACAAAGTCCACAGTATTCCATGTCAACTAAAGCTTCACCTGGCTTAAGGTCACGTAATTGAACATCCTTAACAGTAACGTAGCCATCTACAGGATCGTTAATAACAGCAGCTTTCATAGTCCAAAATCTCCTTTTGAATATCTTGTTATCGTTTACACAAGTTATGATAACAAATTCAGTCCCGACTTTAAAGGGAAAATGTGAACAAATTAACATAAATGGTACGAACCACTATACCCATAAGTTAGGCGAATCGTACAGCGAGTATGTTCGGGCTACTAGTACCAATGTGAAATTTTTATTTAAGGCTGGTTTGTCCCCTTAACATAGGGATAGCCGAAGTAGATGTTAAAGAGGTCACTACCAACGTTCCGGAGGTCATGGTAACTAATGTTGTTGGCGAAAAAGAGAATCATTTGTTTATTGCGGACATTGGCCCACATGCAGCAGTTGTACGGGCCATAATTACCGTTGGCGTGAATGATCGGATCATTCACGTACACACCGCCAAAATAGCTTTCCTGCCCCGGCGTCGTTTGCATACGAAGTAGTTGGTGAACAAAGCGGGGATTTTCAAGAACATCGGTCATTACGAGGCGCCAGTAATCCCGGGGCGTCATTAAGTAGTCTCCCGCGCCAAAGTTGGTCGACATCTGTTGGAGCAACGTCGACGGCGATTCGCCTTTATTAAGGGGAATCGCCTTGAGATTCGTTTTGCTAGCGGATTTAAAATCTTTTACGTGAGCGGGTTTCATAACATGATGCATGACATAACGGTGGTATGAATGATGACTAGTATGGCGGATAATCGCCGCCAGCATAATGAAGTCAGCATCAGAATACTTCCACGAAAAATTACCAGTTGATTGAAACGAAGTCAGGCCAAACTTGAGCCGGGCCTTTTCGGTCTTTAAGGCGTGGGAAGGCAGGTTTTTGAGATCACGTAGCCCGCTATGGTGGATCATCAAATGTTGAACCGTAATCTGGTTCGCATATGGGATGGCGGAATAATAATCGCTCAATGGCGTCCGCAACATAAGCTGGTGGTGATTAACTAATGACATGATTGCTAGACCCGTCACCAGTTTCTGGAGAGAAGCAACCGGAAATAACCGGTTAGGTGAAACGCTTTGCGAATTCTTCTGGTCCGTCCGGTTAGCAATGACCAGCGGTTGGTTATGGCGACCGTTCACAAGCACGATGCCGTTAATCTGGTGCTGGACCAGGTATTGGTGAATTGCCTGCTTCTTTTGTGTTGCCGCTGACTGGGCATGTCCAGTTATCGGTGCCAGCACCGCTAATGCCACCATGATCAATAAAAGAACGAACTTACGGGTCTTCACCGTGCGTCACCTCCCATTTCAGTATGCCGAAATCTGGTCTTCGTTATCTGTCAATTGTAACAAACAAAAAGGCTGTTATCCCAACGTTTTGCCGTTGGATAGCAGCCTGAATATATCAAAATCGGGAATACACGATTTGAACGTGCGACCTCTTCGTCCCGAACGAAGCGCTCTACCAAGCTGAGCTAATTCCCGAAAAGAAAAAGCGTAACAATTACCAGGTAACTGTCACGCTTATATTAGTGCACCCAGAAGGAGTCGAACCTTCAACCTTCTGATTCGTAGTCAGACACTCTATCCAATTGCGCTATGGGTGCATATAAGCGGAAGACGGGATTCGAACCCGCGACCCCCACCATGGCAAGGTGATGTTCTACCACTGAACTACTTCCGCATATCGCTATAACATAATTGTATGTTACACGCGTCAGAGTAAATTGTCAATAATTTTTGGAATAAAAATTGAATTTCTATTCCAATGCGGATGAAGGGACTCGAACCCTTACATCAAAATGATACAAGATCCTAAATCTTGCGCGTCTACCAGTTCCGCCACATCCGCAAATATATGGAGGATACAGGGCTCGAACCTGTGACCCTCTGCTTGTAAGGCAGACGCTCTCCCAACTGAGCTAATCCTCCATGTTAACAAGGCAAATACCCGAACCTTGTTAATATATCATTTCACCGAATACTTGTCAATCTACTTTAAGCCCAATGCTTCCAGCTTTTGATCAATCTGAGCCAACACTTGACGAGCTGCCGATGGGTCCTCAACAAAGTCGTACTTGTCACCATCAATCAGCATCTTAGGACTAGCATCATAGTCCTGGTACCACTTAGCATAACGTTGGTTCAGATTCTTGTAGTAGTTATACAAGGATGGATCATTGGCGATCTGTTCGTACGAACGGCCCCGCTTCTTAATGCGTTTCAGCATCGTATCAAATGAAATTTGAATAGTAATCAAAAGGTTAGGCGCCTTCTGGTGACCCTGAGCAGGAAGCTCTTCCATCATGTTCCGTAACAGTGAAGAATAGATGTCTGATTCAGTCTCGGTTGCCCGCCCCATATCAGCGTTCAGCTTGAACAGGAGCGCGTCTTCAAAAATCGACCGGTCCAAGACATTCAGGTCATTGTCAAACGAGTCCTTAATTTCATCAATCCGGCGGTTCAAGAAGTAAATTTGCAATAAGAAACCATACTTCTTAGGATCCTTATAGAACAGTGGCAAGATCTTATTGTCATCTACTGACTCGTAAAAAGGCTGACTGTTCAAATGGTCCGACAGCAGCTTTGTTAAGCTGGTCTTACCGGCGCCAATCGTTCCTGCTAATGCAATCATGACTACTCTCCTCCGTAAATAATCCGTTTTGCGATACCCAACCATCTTAACATTTAAAGAAAAAAGAAGATACGATTAATTCATCTAATTCATCGCATCTTCGATATTTTAATTATTCTTCTGTTGATTCGTACTTTTCACCCTTCGTACTCTTGGAAAGGTCGACTTCCTTCAGTGGAATGATGTGCGTCTTGTAACGGAACTTGTAGTAGAAGAACAAGATCAAGAACAGTGGCACACTCATGTAGGTCATTAAGATGTTAGCCCAATCCAATTTGACGAAGGCATCCACGTTTTGCCCCAGAATAACAATTGTACAAAGGACAAACGCAAAGATTGGTCCGAATGGATACATAGTGGCGTGATACTTAAGGTCAGAAACCAAGTGTCCCTGCGCAACATATGCCCGACGGAAACGGTAGTGTGAGATGGCAATTCCGAGCCATGCCAAGAATCCACACAAACCAGAAGCATCAGTCAAGTACAGGTATGCTTGTGGCACGATAAATTGGGTGGCGAACGCTAAGGTTGATACAACCATTGTCCCCAGCAAGGCATAGATTGGAATTCCCCGCCGGTTAACGTAACCAAAGAACCGCCATGCGTAACCTTCCCGTGCTTGTGAATACAGCATCCGGGTAGAAGCATACAGGCCAGAGTTAGCAGCCGAAACAACCGCGGTCAAAATAACAGCGTTCATAACACTCGCTGCCACTGCCAAACCGGCCCGCTTGAAGATAATGGTAAATGGACTCATCGTAATGTGAGTAACATCAGAGTTCATCAAGTTCTTGTTTGTGTATGGCAGGACACAGGCAATGACAAAGATCGCCAAAATGTAGAACAAGAGGATCCGCCAGAAAGTTGAGTGAATGGCCTTAGAAATTGACTTTTCAGGCGTAGCAGCTTCCCCAGCAGTGATCCCAACTAATTCAGTCCCCTGGAAAGAGAAACCGGCAACCAGGAAGACGGAGATGATGGCGGGAACCCCACCAACGAATGGCGCCTTCTTGTAATGGAAGTTGCTAAAGCCAACTGGCTTACCACCCATGATCCCCAGGATAATAGCAATCCCGACAATCAGGAAGACAACCACCGTGACGACCTTAATGAGCGCTAACCAGTATTCTGTTTCCCCGTAGGAACGGACTGATAGGTAGTTAATTAAGAAGACCAGGACGAGAACCACCGTTGAGAAAACCCAACTTGGCACATGGGGCAACCAGAAGTTCATCACGATTCCGGCACTGGTAACGTCAACCGGGATCGTAATCGCCCAGTTAAACCAGTAGTTCCACCCCATCGCAAACCCTAATGCGGGGTCCACGAACTTCGTCGAGAAGGCCGAGAAGGAACCAGTTAACGGCATGTAGGTGGACATTTCACCCAAACTAGTCATCAGGAAGTAAACCATAATCCCCATAATTCCGTAGGCAACGAGGGCCCCACCAGGTCCGGCGGTAGAAATTGCTGATCCAGATGTGATAAACAGACCCGTTCCGATTGTCCCACCAAGGGCAATCATCGCCAGGTGACGTGTTTGCAGCGTCCGGTGAATATGACCACCGTTGCCCTGACTACTACTTGAATCTTCTGACATAAGAAAACTCCTCCATTTTATTCAATCCAAAAATAAAAAAGGTTTTAGCAGGAGTACCCACTA
>CALVFC010000048.1 GCA_944326735.1 uncultured Limosilactobacillus sp.
CAGTGTGACGGCTGGCGCTTGTTCGTCAACATCGTCCTGGTCAGATACCAAGGCTAAGTCAGCTAAGAAATTGGTGATCTTCTGGATGTTGTTATCATCGTCATCCTTATGCTGTTCGTCATATTCCTTAGTAACGGACTTGAATTCGTCTAAGTTTTCCCGTCGAGCCTGAGCTTCCAAGCTGCGGTCGTCCTCAAGCGACTTGTTGTAGCCACTGTGTTCCAAAATCTCTTCCGTTAAATCAGTCAGGTTCAGGAATTCGGCCTGTTTCGTTAGGTCGCGCATTAATTGACCAAATTGATCAATCTTTGTTCTCGTCCGGGTGGAAATGTTGTTAGCAATATCGACATTTTCAGCCGCTTGTAACAGTGACCAATGATTTTCATCCGCAAATTCACGGAGGTGTTCGACACTGGTCATCCCAATACCACGCTTAGGTGTATTGACAACTCGGGTGAACGAAATGGAGTCTTGGGGGTTAACAATAAGTGTTAAGTATCCTAAGACATCCCGGATTTCTTTCCGGTCGTAGAACTTGTGACCCCCAACCATCGTATATGGAACGCTGGACTTGAGGAAGGTTTCTTCGATCATCCGTGATTGGGCGTTAGTCCGGTAAAGGACCGCAAAGCCATTAAAGTTGTAACCGTGCTGGTCGTGTTCTTCCTTGATTTTGGCAACAATGAATTGAGCTTCATCGTGCTCGTTTTGGGCCCGGTAATAAGAGATCTTGTCACCCTTGCCGTTTTCTGTCCACAGGTTCTTCTTTTTCCGTTGGACGTTATTTTCGATCACTTCGTTGGCAGCGTCCAGGATGGTTTGAGTGGAACGGTAATTTTGCTCCAACATTACCGTGTGAGCATCTGGATAGTCACGTTCAAAGTTTAGAATGTTGTTCATGTTGGCACCACGCCAGCCATAAATACTCTGGTCAGCATCCCCCACAACACACAGGTTTTGGTACTTCTGAGCTAACAGGTTCACCAATTTGTATTGGGCATCGTTGGTATCCTGGTATTCGTCGACGTGAATGTAGTGGAACTTGTCTTGGTAGAATTCGAGCGTCTCTGGATCCTTCTCAAACAATTCAATGGTCTTCATGATCAAGTCATCGAAGTCCAACGATTGGTTAGCTTCCAGTTCCTGCTGGTACAGCTTATAAGCCCGCGAAACTAACTGTTCGAACATCCCGTTAGCTTCCTTAGCATATTCATCAGGCGTCTGCAGGGCGTTCTTAGCGTTGGAAATGGCCGACAGGATACTCCGGGGATCAAACTTCTTGGTGTCGATATTCAGTTCGCTGCAAATCCGCTTCATCAACGTCCGCTGCTCACTAGTATCAGCAATGGTGAAGGCCCGGTTGTAACCGAGTTTCTCAATATCACGGCGTAAAATGCGGACACACAGAGCGTGGAAAGTCGATACCCAGACATCCCGTGCACTTTCGCCAAGTAACTTACCAACCCGTTCCTTCATTTCCCGAGCAGCCTTATTGGTGAAGGTAATCGCCAAGATATTCCAAGGAAGCACACCCTTTTTTTCAATTAGGTATGCCACCCGGTGAGTTAACACCCGGGTCTTCCCTGAACCAGCACCGGCCATTACTAATAAGGGACCTTCAGTAGTTAAAACTGCCTCCGTTTGCTTATCGTTCATACCGTCTAATAATGATTGACTACTCACGCCTTGTTCCATCCTCTCTAAAAATCAGTCGGCTCATATTATACCAAATTTTGCAGTTCAATGGGGTGAATCGAACATGTGTTACAAAAAAATCTGCAACCAATTTGATTGCAGATTGATGAATTATTCAGTTGTTTCTGATTGACCCTGGTCGGCTTGCTCATCGGTTGTTGGTTCCGCCGGCTTGGCATTCCAAACTTCGGTGTTATCAACTTGTTCTTGCAATGCTTGCAGGTCCTGTTCGCCAGTGACCCAGACAAAGCCGAGCAATGCTTGTGGATCATTACCATCAACATCATTGAAGAAGCGGAACTGCCAGTTATCCTTCAGTAACCATTGCCGTTGAATGGCCCGGGACTGGTAATTACGTACAACCATCAGTAACCCGGATTGCAGGTTGGTGATGTTGTGAATTGGCATCCCCACGACTGCCCGGATTTGTTCTTCATACTGGTTAACATTGGTTGTACTGTCATACACGTTAGCAATCGAGGTTAACCCGAGTTCGATATTCTTAACGTAGAGGGTTCCGGTGGAGGTAACGTAGAAGTTTACTGAGAAAACACCAGTATATTGCAACGAAGAAGCAACACTCTTAATAATCCGTTGCATTTCTGTTGCCATATCCGGTGAAACCTCTGCTGGGGCAGCGGCCGAGATTAATTGGCGGTCATCATCATAGTTCAATTCCGCGACGGGGAAGATTTGTAAATCATCACCACTAACCGCCGCGGTCAATGTGTATTCATGGGTATGTTCAATCCAGGATTCCAACAGGTAAGTACCCGTATCAATGAATTCAGCTGCCCGGGTAATATCGGACTGACGACGAATAATCATTGACTGTTCACCAATCCCCCGTTGAATTGGCTTCAGCAATGCCGGATAACCAATGGAATCAATTGATTGGTAAACATCATCGAGGCCGATAACGGTGACGTATGGAGCAATGTTGATGTTCACTTGGTCCAAGAAGGCCCGTTCCATCAAACGGTCCTGGACGATTTCCAAACCGTTGATCCCTTGTGGAATTGCTGCATATTGTCCCAGGTACCGGAGAATTGAAGAATCAATATTTGGGGTTTGGTAAATAATGGCGTCACATGCTTCGCCAAATTGCATTAACTTTTCCTGGTCGTTATATGCGCCATCGATGGTAAAATCAGCCATCTTGGTAATGTTTGGTTGGGCCCGGTCAACGTAAACCCCCACGTTAAAGCCGGCCTTCTTAGCACATGCAATCAGCGCACCGCCATTGCGGTTAATGCCGATGATTCCTAAAGTGCTGCCCGGGAAAATTGGCTTCGTACTCATTTACAACACCCCTTTTATTGTTCTGGCATGAACTCAACTTTGCCGTTATCAAGTGACTTAATGCGGGCTAGTGATTCAACACGAATCCCCCGGTCCTTCAATTCATTAGCGCCCGGTTGGAAACTCTTTTCAATCACAATTCCGGCACCCGCAACATCAACACCGGCTTGATCAGCAATCTCCAGCATTCCTTCAACGGCTTGGCCATTTGCCAGGAAGTCATCGATCATCAGGATCTTGTCACTGGGATCAACGTACTTCTTGGAGATCGAAATCCGGTTAGTCGTTTTCTTCGTGTAGGAGTAAACATCAGCGGTATACATATCATTATTGAGGGTCAGACTCTTGTGCTTCCGTGCAAAGATGACAGGGACCTTCATTGCCAGCCCGGTGAAAACTGCGGGAGCAATCCCTGATGATTCGACTGTCCAGACCTTCGTAATGCCTTCGTTGGCAAAACGCTTAGCAAATTCTTGACCAACGTGCAGCATTAATTCTGGATCAACCTGGTGGTTCAGAAAGGCATCAACCTTCAAAACGTTGCCTGGTAAAACTGTTCCGTATTGTTCAATCTTTTCTTTAAGCTCTTTCATCTTCCTGCTCCTTTGCACTATTTATCATAATTATATAACTTATAGGTCTGAATAACGGAAATTAACTTTTGCGCATAGTTAGGATCAGTTGCGTAGCCTGAAGCTTGCAAGCCCTTCGCAGCTTCTTGGTAATTAGTTGCCTTAACGACCCGGTCGTAATTTTGTTGGTTCATATCAGTTCCATTCAACATCAACTTAGTGTGGTCCTTGATGGAATCATCCCAACTATCGTATACCCGGAAGCGGCCCTTAGTAACAATCCACTTCCCGTTAATGTACTCTTTTGTGGTCATTACCTGGGAATTAGCCCCGGTCCCTTTAATCCCAAACAAATTATGGTACTGGGTTGATAGCTTACTCGTCCCCCAGTTAGATTCCAAGATCGCCTGAGCAATGGTGATTGATGCATACACGTGATATGTATTCTGCATTGCCTGTGCCTCGGGAGCGACTTGCTTAATAAAGCGTTGCTTAGCTTCCCGGTCACGTTCCTGTGCTTGTTGTTCAATGCGCTGTTGGTTCCAAATCCGATAATAGTGGTGACCAATGTAAGCCCCTAAGAGGACAATAATCGCCACTAGCAACCATACTAATGGACTGACCCCACTCTTTTTTCTCCGCCGACGTCTCCGCTTTGCCATTACTTGTATCTCCTTTTATTCTACTAAATGTTAATTGTAGCAAAAATCCGCCGTGCTGGCAGACGATTATCAATATTATTTGCCGAAAATGAAAAAGCACCAGCAAAATGCTGATGCTTTTTGTATGGAAGCGATAATCGAAAATATTAACGCTTACTAAATTGAGCAGCCTTACGAGCCTTCTTCAGACCTGGCTTACGACGTTCCTTCATACGAGGGTCACGAGTCAAAAGACCGGCCTTCTTAAGGGCATCACGGAAGTCAGGGTCAACGTTGAGCAGTGCACGGGCGATACCGTGACGAACTGCACCAGCTTGACCAGAGAAGCCACCACCATTAACGTTAGCTAAAACATCGTATTGACCGTTAGTCTTAGTAACATCAAATGGTTGGTTAACGATAGCACGTAAGTTGGCAAATGGAATGTAGTCTTCGATTGCCTTACCGTTCATCGTAATCTTACCAGAACCTGGTACTAAGCGAACACGGGCAGTAGCGTCCTTACGCCGACCAGTACCGTTGTATTGTACTTGTTGAGCCAATTCCATTCCCTCCTTAGATTAAGTTAGTAATGTCGAGTGTTTCAGGCTTTTGAGCAGCATGCTTGTGGTCTTCACCAGCGTAAACATGAAGCTTAAGACCCATCTTACGTCCCAAGGAGTTGTGTGGAAGCATGCCCTTAATAGCATGTTCAACCAACTTTTCAGGTTCCTTAGCACGCCAGTCACCAGCAGTCCGTTGCTTCAGACCACCAGTGTATTCTGAGTGACGGTAGTAAATCTTGTCAGTAGCCTTTTTACCAGTTAACTTAACTTGTGCAGCATTGATAACAATGACGTTGTCACCAGTATCAACGTGTGGAGTATAGGTTGGCTTGTTCTTACCACGCAGGATTGATGCGACGACGGTGGCCAGACGACCCATTGGGACATCCTTAGCATCGACAACGTACCACTTGCGATCAACTTCACCAGGTTTTGCGATGTATGTCGTTCTCACGATTAAGTCCTCCAATTTTGTTTTTCTTTTACATATAATAGTGTACCGAGTTATTAGATGGAAAAGAAATACCAAGCACTAGTATACCTTCTTCCGGGGTTAACGTCAATTGCTTTCGGCATCTTTCCCATAATCTACCGATACTAAATATAAACCACTTGCTGGCGCGGTCATCCGGGCCTGCGTGCGGTCCTTTGCTGCCAGGACGCGCTTGACATCAGATACCGGTCGTTGCCCACTGCCAATTTCCAGCAGAAAAGCGACCATAATCCGAATTTGATTATATAGGAAACCATTACCAGTAAAGTCAAATATCACTTCATTCTGGGCCGGGTCACGTTTAATTTGAATATCATAAACGGTGCGCACGTTGCTCTTCGCTTGGCTACCCGAGGCAACAAAACTAGTGAAATCATGTTCACCGATAAAGTCCTGGGCTGCTTCCCGCATCTTATCCAGGTCAACTGGATATTTGAAATGGGCCGTATAGTTGCGTTTAAAAGGATTAACAAATTCCCCCTGGTCAACGCGATAACGGTAGGTTTTGCGGTGAGCACTGTAGCGCGCATGAAAATCATTTGAAACCAGCTCGGCTTTTTTGACCAGGATGTCCAGCGGCAGCAAGCTGTTTAACGCCTTGCGCATTGATTCATTGCTCAAGTGGTAAGGTAAATCAAAATGTGCCACTTGATTTAACGCGTGAACTCCAGCATCAGTTCGTCCAGACCCAATTACTGGAATTGGTGGATCAGGGTGTTTAGCAATCTTATTGACCGCATTCTTAAGCGTTTGTTCAACCGTCCGCTTATGGGGCTGAATCTGGAATCCAGAAAAATTAGCACCATCGTATGCAAATGTAATTTTGTAACGGTACATCCCCGTCCTCCTCAATCAGTTAAGAAAATTCCGTAATAACACGAGTCCAATTGTCAAAATGATCATCATGACCATTGCCATTGTGTCACGACTCCGCCACTGTAATTGGCGAAACTGGGTCCGTGGGGCACCGGTAACATATCCCCTGGCTTCCATTGCCACTGCAAGTTCTTCCGAATGCTGGAAGGAATTGACAAATAGTGGAATGAAGATCGGTAAAACATGGTGTAAGCGTGCTACCAAGCCACCCTGATTAAAACGCATGCCCCGCATTTTCTGGGCATCAATAATCTGGTGCATTTCCGTCATAATGGTCGGGACAAAGCGCAGGGCGATCGACAACATTAACGCCATTTTATCTACTGGAATCCGAATGTACTTCAGCGGCGTCAATAGACTCGAGAATGCTTGGGCAAGCTGTAATGTTGGCGTAGTGGCGGTCAAAACGGTCGATGCTGTGATGATGACAATGAAACGGTAAATCAATATCAATGAATTAACCAGACCGTCACTAGTGATCGACATCCACCCCCAGTGCCAGTAATTGTGGCCACCACTAGAAAATAGAACCTGAAAGGCCGCCGTAATAATGATCACCCACACAAAGGGACGAATACCCTGCCAGTACATTTTCAAAGGGATATGACTGAGATAGATGCCCGCAAGTAAAGCTAAAAATAGCCATCCTGTCGTCCACCAAGTATAGGCGAAGAAAACGGCGATCACGTACCACACGCACATCAATAATTTAGCACGGGCATCAAGACGGTGAAGCGGCGAATCCAGCGGAATATACGATCCAAAGACTAACTGACTATTCATCTTGGTCACCCGCTTTCAACTTTGGGGCGAGCTGCTTTGCCAGATCAGTCACCGACAGTGGCAAGCTGCTTGCGTGTGGTAAAAGCTGTTGGCCCAGCTGGACCGCTGCTGGTGGCAAAATATGATTGCGGTGCATTAAGTCGGCATCACTAAACAATTCTTGGGGACGACCAGCAAATTGTAACTGTCCATCACCCATCATTAGCACGCGGTCAGCGCGGTGGGCAATATATTCCAGGTGGTGGGTAATCATAATAATGGTCACGCTGGAATGGTGAAGTTGGTCCAGTAACGATAACAGGCGTTGACTAGCACCGGAATCTAGCCCTGCGGTCGGTTCATCTAAAATTAAGACTTGCGGCTGCATTACCAAAACACCGGCAATAGCTGCCAAGCGCTGCTGCCCACCAGAAAGTTCCAGTGGAGATTGCTGGTAGCGGTCGGCCGGAAAGTTGACCTGCTCCAATGCGGCTTGAACGCGCTGATTAATCTGAGGCGTTGACCACCCTAAATTACGGGGGCCAAACGCCACATCGTCCCAGACCGTACTAGCAAATAGCTGGTGCTCTGGGAATTGAAAGACGAAGCCAACTGACTGTTGGACATTCGCCTGTTGAGTCTTGTTGGACTGAGCCGTCAACTGTTGGCCAAGAACGGTCACTGCTCCGCTTGTGGGCTTTGTTAATCCCGCAATCAGGTTAACCAGCGTTGACTTGCCACTACCTGTCTGACCGATGATGGCGGTAAAAGAACCGCTCGGAATAGTTAAGGTGACATCCTTAATTCCAGTGGTAGCTAAAGCAGTTCCCGCATGATATGTATAACCTACTGAGTTAAATTCAATCGCTGTTTGAGCCATTGTACTGCCTCCTCAGTAGTTAAGTAATGATCGGGAATGGTGACCCCCAGTTGGTGTAACTTGGTCAGCAATTCCTGACCTGGTGCTAAATGTAATTTTAATTGGCGAAGCAATTTTGGTTGGTCAAGGATATCATGAACGGGTCCTTCCGCCAGGACTGTGCCATCATCTAAGGCTAAGACGCGTTCGGCCTGTTCCGCCTCAGAAAGGTGGTGGGTAACCATGATGATAGTGAGTCCTTGCTGTTGCAAGTCAACTAGTAAGTCCATGATTTGCTGACGAGCTAAGGGATCCAACATACTAGTGGCCTCATCAAGAATGAGGACTTGAGGTTGGAGTGCTAATACACTGGCAATCGCGACACGTTGCTGCTGACCACCTGACAATGCATCCGGTGCCGTGTGACGATAATCCCACATATCAACCGCTTTTAAGCACTGTTTGATGATTGGCGGCATCTTTTCACTAGGAACCTGCCGATTTTCAAGGCCAAAAGCAACATCCTCGGCGACCGTGGAACCAACGAACTGGCTGCCTGGATTTTGGAAAACAATTCCAACCTGCTGGTGAATGGTGGGTAGATTGTGGTCACTGACAACTGTGTCGCCGATCTTGACTAATCCGGCACTTGGCAATTGTAGACCAGATAATAACTGAACCAGGGTGCTCTTGCCGCTACCGTTTTGACCGATGATTGCTAGCCATTCACCGGGCCTGACCGTGAAGTTAATGTTCTGTAAGGTAGGCGTACTAGCTCCTGGATATGTAAAATTCATATTGTTGACCTCAATTGCATTCACCAACATCACCACCCGTCATTAGTAGAGTCCTTTTTATTGTACCAGACAGACTGAAAAAATTTAAAATAAAAAATCACTTACCACTAGGGTGCGCGAATAAATCGCATTCGAACTAGACTAGGGATAAATCCCACCATCGTAACGTTCTATACCACTAATGATAGTGATTCTTTATTACGTATTTAGTTAACCCGATTGATTGGATTAGTCAACGAATTCCAAAATAACCATAGGTGCGCCGTCACCACGACGAGGCATGGTCTTCAGAATACGAGTGTAACCACCCTTGCGATCGGCAAACTTAGGTGCCAATTCTTCAAACAAGTTTTGTAATGCTGATTGGATACGAATGTCATCGCCGTCTTCCTTAACATCGGCAACAACGTTACGTACGAATGAAGCGGCCTTACGACGGGATGCTAAATCGCCACGCTTAGCGAGAGTAATCATCTTGTCAGCAGTCTTACGAACTTCCTTGGCGCGAGCTTCGGTAGTAGTGATACGACCGTTAACAATTAAATCAGTAGTTAAATCACGTAATAAAGCTTTACGTTGTGAACTTGTACGTCCTAATTTACGGTAACT
>CALVFC010000049.1 GCA_944326735.1 uncultured Limosilactobacillus sp.
GATTTTCTAATTCTTGCATAATTTCGTTAATACTTTTTTTTTTATAACTCACCCCGCTAAGGGTATGATACTATTACTTAACATAAAAGTCAATATTGTATCATAAGCTCGGTGATAAATCAATCGCGTTTTCAAATTAAATTAGAATCATGAAGGGCGTTCGCCAAATGGATGAACTGCGCCAATGTCAGCTTTTCTGGACGGATTTGGGGATCAATATTAACTTCCTCCAGAACCGTTTTCATCTGGTCCTTGGTTGTTGCATCCTTACCAACGGTTGATTGGAGGTTATTCCATAAACTCTTGCGACGGTGAGCAAAGCACCCCCGAATCAGGCCAAATAACTTTCCTTTGTCAAATGGTTGCTCCGCCAACTGTGCTGTACGTTGCTTAAGCACAACAATTGCCGAATCAACATTTGGTGATGGAACAAAGGCGTGGCGGGAAACATTAAATGCAATATTGGCGTCCATTTGGTACTCAATGGCTAACGTCAATGCCCCGTACTGCTTTGTCCCGGGATGAGCAGTTAAGCGCTGGGCAACTTCTTTTTGCATCATGACCGTGATCGATGCCCAATTAACTGGGGTCGCTAATAAGTTCATCAAGATGGGGCTTGTAATGTAATATGGCAAGTTAGCCACAACCTTCAACGGCCGCGTTGGATCGCTGAACTGCTGCTTGATTAGCTGGGGTAAGTTAACCTTTAAAATATCCTGGTTAATTACCTTTACATTATCGTATGCTGCTAAAGTCTTCGCCAAGACTGGGATCAAATCCTGGTCGATTTCAACGGCTAAAACTTGACCAGCCGCTTGCGCCAAACGCTCAGTCAAAGCACCAATTCCGGGACCAATTTCAATGACGTTATCATTGCGACCGACTTCTGCCGCGTCGACAATCCGTCTCAGAATTGCCGGGTCAGTCAAGAAGTTTTGCCCAAAGCCCTTTTTGGCGTGGATTCCGTATTCATCCATGATTGAACGCGTCGTCTGCCGATTACCAATTTGCTTTGCGCTAGTCATTTGACTGCTCCCTTCCTAACTGTTGCACTGCCTGTTCGAATGTCTCGCGATCAATTTGAAACATATTCAGTCGTTTTAATAACTGCTTGCCATTGCCGTAACCAATCCCGAGCAGTTGCCCCAATCGTTCGCGCCGTTTACGAGAATCTTTCTGCCCCACCAGGCCCGCGGTGGCAAGATCGTCCTTCGTAAATTCAGCTACCGGCGTCGCTTGTTGGGTATAAACATGTTCCAGTGCTGCTTTAATCACTGCCGGATCTGCGTGCTCAACCCCTAGACTACCGTGCACTTGATCAGGAACACCCTGGTCACGACGAATAAAAGCGTGTTTAACCCCGGGAATAGCCCGGCTAATAGTTTTACGAATCCGTTCACCGTTAAAATCCGGGTCGGTGAACACAATCAAACCGCGCTTGGCGGCGAGTTTTTTCAGACGGGCAATGTCATCATCAGAGATTGCCGACCCGTTAGTCTCATAGGTATCAGCCTGGACGGCCTTCGCGATTTGTTTTGTATCGTCCTTGCCCTCAACGACAATGACTTCTTTAATCTTGTTCATGAAGTTCTTTCTGACCTAAAAATAGATTTGCTGCATTGTGATAAGTCCGGTAAGCAACCCGCTCAGTATCGACCTGCTTTAACTCAGCAATCGCGTCAACGACAAACTTGGTAAATGCCGGTTCATTTTGCTTCCCCCGGTACGGACTTGGTGTTAAGTACGGGGCATCGGTTTCAACCATCATCCGTTCTAGTGGTACTGCCTGGGCAGATTGTTGAACCTGTTCTGCAGAGCCAAAGGAAACGACCCCGCTAAACGAAATATACATCCCCAGGTCCATAAACTTTTCCGCCCATTCTGGAGAACCATTAAAGCTGTGCATAACGCCACCAAATTCGTTAACATGACTATCCCGCAAGATAGGGTAAGCATCAGCTAGCGCATCGCGAACGTGAATGGATACTGGCAGGTGCAGTTGCCGGGCAATCTCCAGCTGACGGGCAAAGATTTCCTGTTGCTGAAAGTGTGGGGAATGCTGGTCATTGAAATAGTCCAAGCCAATCTCACCAACCCCAACGACTGCCGGATCCTGTAAATCAGCGATTAACTGTTTCTCGACAGTCTCGTTATAAAAACGGATGTCTTCAGGGTGCCAGCCAATGATCGCATGCAAGTTGTCATAATGGTGCGCTAATTTCAGTGCCCGCTCGTTAAGCACGGCATTCGACCCCACCATGTTCATCTCGGTAACGCCATAGTGGCGCGCGCGGGCTTCAAAAGCCGGGACATCGTTATAAAATGCATCATCATTCAGGTGCGTATGCGAATCATAAATCTTTCGCCAGGCAGCGTGCTGCTTACTCATATTATTCCACGCTCATCCCGGGAACTAATGAATCAGGAACGGTAACGACTTTAACGTCGCCATCCTTTTCTGCAGACAGCAGCATTCCTTGACTCACTTCGCCCCGCATCTTCCGTGGCTTTAAGTTAGCAACAATTACAACGTTCTTTCCTACTAAGACTGATGGGTCTGGGTACCACTGAGCAATTCCGGACAGGATTTGCCGTCCTTCTTCGCTACCGTCGTCCATCTGGAACTTCAGCAGTTTGTCAGCACCTTCGACATGACCGGCAGCGGTAATCTTAGCAACCTTCAATTCCACCTTATCAAAGACATCGATCCGAATTTGTTTCTTACCAGTAGTTTCTTCTTCACTCATCTTTTTCTGCGCTTCTTTCTTAGCATTTTCCATTGCTTTACGGCCCTTTTGCTTTTGGTTAGCACTCATTTGGCTCTTAATGAAGGCGACTTCCTTCTTAACATCTAAGCGTGGGAAGATTGGTGTTCCCTTGGCAACTACTTGAGCGGTTTCAGGGAAATCATTAAATTGCAAGTTAATTAAGTCCAGGTTAGTCCCCTCAATACCTAATTGTTCAACAATTTCCTTTGGGGCGTGCGTCATGACTGGTTGGATTAATGCTGCGATCACCCGCAGACTCTTAGCCAGGTGGGTCATGACGTCAGATAATTCAGCCTTCTTACTGTCATCCTTTGCCAATACCCATGGTTCTGTTTCGTCGATGTACTTGTTGGCACGGGAAACAAGCTTCCAAACGGCCGATAAAGCATCAGCAAAGTGGGTCTTATCCATTTCTTGCTTATATTCAGCAATTGCTTCTGCGGCAGTTTGCTCTAAATCAGCGTCAAAGTCCGTTGTGGCATCGTTATTAGCAACTAATTTACCATCCTGGTACTTGTTGATCATGGCAACAGTCCGGTTTAACAGGTTCCCCAGATCATTGGCGAGGTCAAAGTTAACCTTGTCAACAAAATCCTCAGGGCTGAAGACCCCATCGTTGCCAAATGGCATGGCCTTCAATAAGTAATAACGGGTGGCGTCGAGACCATAACGTTCAACCAGGGTTTCAGGATAAATAACATTTCCCTTGGACTTAGACATCTTGCCATCCTTCATGGTTAACCACCCATGACCGATGACATGCTTAGGCAGTGGCAAGCCCAGGGCATGTAAAATAATTGGCCAATAAATAGTGTGGAAACGAACAATTTCCTTACCAACCATGTGAATGTCAGCTGGCCAGTACTTCTTGAACAAGCTGTCATCATCAGAACCGTAACCGAGGGCCGTAATATAGTTGGACAAAGCATCAATCCACACATAAACAACGTGCTTAGGATCATTTGGCACCTTCACACCCCAATTAAAGGATGTCCGCGTAACAGCTAAGTCTTCCAGACCCGGCTTCAAGAAGTTATTAACCATTTCATTCATCCGACTATGTGGTTCGATGAAATCAGGGTGTTCCTTGTAGTAGTTCATCAACCAGTCAGCGTACTTACTCATCTTGAAGAAGTATGATTCTTCAGAAACAAGTTGCACTTCATGACCTGATGGGGCCTTACCACCGATGACCTTACCATTATCATCCCGATATACTTCAGCTAATTGACTTTCGGTGAAGTATTCTTCATCGTCAACTGAATACCAACCGGTGTACTTACCCTTGTAAATGTCGCCTTGGTCCAGCAACTGTTGGAAAATCTTTTGAACAGCCTTTTCATGGTAATCATCCGTCGTCCGGATAAACTTATCATTACTGATTTCCATCAGCTTCCATAAGTTCTTAATACCAGCAGCCATCTTATCAACATATTCTTGCGGCTGCATGTGCAATTGTTCTGCTTTTTGTTCAATCTTCAAACCGTGTTCATCAGTCCCGGTCAAGTAGAAAACGTCATAACCGGTTAGGCGCTTGAACCGTGCTCCCGCATCACAGGCAACAGTCGTATATGTATTACCAATATGAAGCTTACCAGATGGATAGTAAATTGGTGTTGTAATGTAATAAGTTGGTTTTTGTTCAGCCATATGAGGCCCCTCTTTCTTATTAATTCCTAATCTAATATTAACAGTTAGTATAGCATATGGTAAAGCCGAGTGCGAGGGCGCTAAGTGTTGCTACCACTGGTTCTGACACCGGTTGGCCCGCTTAGCACTAAAATAGGTCCAGTTGTTCCGGCGATTTCGGCGCTAGTCCCGTAAAGTGCAACTTCATCATCGATTGCAATTTCAGTGCATTTGGCGCCGCATCCCCCGCAGAATTGTTATTAAAAATGACGCAGATTTCATCTGGCTGCGGCTGTAAGCTCGTCAACTGGTCCTTCAATTCGGTTAATTCTTGATCACTATAGCGATACAGGGTCCTGGTCTTCCGCCAGCTTTTACCAGCATTATCCCACCCATGTTGATTACGGCCGTGTAACCGCACAAGGACCAGGTGGGGATTGGTCGTTGCCAGGAGAAATGGTACCGATGTCACCTTATCATGAGGTTCATCGGCAGCGACCAACGTAAAATTCAGGTCCTGACAATACGATAGGAGCGAATCACGAACGCCCGGTTGGTACCAGGACTGGTTGCGAAATTCAACCGCAATTGGCAAATCCCCCATCCACAAACGAATTAGTCGTAAGTACTCAATATCCTTTAGCTGGGCATCAAAGTACGGTGGAAACTGAAACAGGATGGTCTTCAATTGTCCTGCCGCAACCAACGGCGAAATAGTGTGCCGGTACTGTTGAAACAGCTGCTCGAGTTCACCCCGGTTCTGATTGCGCTTATGGAGGGTCATTCCCTGGTGGGCTTTAATAATAAACTGAAAGCCAGATGGGACCTCCGCAAGCCAGTTCTGAATTGTGGCCATCTGGGGGAGGGCATAGAAAAAAGTATCCACTTCGACAGTCGGTAGGTTTTGTGCATATTCATTTAAGGTCACCGGACGCGACTGATCATGAATAAGGGCCGGATGTTCAGTCCACGTTGTTAGTCCTAAAGTAATTTTGGTCATGAACAGTCCTCCTTTTCGCTATTACCTATCGTATTAAGATCTGTCTAATAATTCAATCTTCTGTGCTTAGCAATTTCTTATTCACGGTAGAAAAAATATTTATGCACGAATATGAAAGCTAAAACGCTGTTAAAAGGGGTTTTATACATTGTTAATCAAGCTTGCACGCAAAATATGCACAAGTTAAGATCATCACGATGAGAGCATTTCTTAGACTCCTGAATTTTGCTTGAAGGGACAATATGGCCATGTTATCTTACAGGTGAACAATATGAAAGGAGCGATCAAAATGCTATTAACTGATAATATGTTACGCAACGTTCGTTACACAATGACACCAACCGCAGATACCAAGACAGCTGTTACTACAAAGAAGGTGCAACACGCCGTGCCATATAAAGTTGGTGGCAAGGTCGTATTCTTCTAGTTAAACGCATTAATAATTAATATAACCGGCTGATAGGAGCAATCCCGTCAGCCGGTTTTATTTTGGAATTAAACTGTTAAGTCCGCAAAGAACTTTGTAGCGTCTGTTTGAATCATCTGGAACTTCACTGGCAATTGAAGGGCTTCTTGGTTAATTGCCAGAATAGTTGCCGCTGGATTAGCGTACTCTAACAATCCCGCAAATGGGTATACTTTCATCGAAGTTCCAACAATAACAACAAGGTCGGCCGCTTGCATAGCACGAACTGAGTTAATGACGTTCTCCTGCCTAATTCCCTCATCATACAGAACGATGTCAGGACGTAACGGGCCGTCATCCACTTGGTGAATCCGACTCTTTAAATATTCCGCCACGGGCACGGACTGACCACACTTTTCACAATAAACATTAAATAAGTTTCCGTGAAAATCGATCAGGTGCTTGGTGCCCGCCTCTTCATAGAGGTTATCAATATTTTGAGTGATTACCGTTGCCCGGTCCTGTTGGGTTAAGGCCGCCTGCTTAGTATGAATGACGTTGGGCTTGGCATCTGGGAAATACAGGTTATCCTTGCAGAACTTGTAAAAGCCATCCGGGTCCTTCGCAAAGTAACGGTGACTGAGGTAGTATTCCGCATTTTTATCCTTAGTGTACAAGCCATTGGCAGACCGGAAGTCCGGAATTCCAGACGCGGTCGAAACCCCGGCTCCAGTTAGGAAAACAATGTGTTTTGCCTGGTCAAACAACTGTTGAACTGCTTTTTCCATGTCATTACTTCCTTACAATATATGGGACATGTTCTTTTTCGAGAAATTCTTTAACTGGCAAGCTGTAAATGCGCTTAAACTCTTCTGGAGTAACAGGGTGCGGGGCATCCATGACAAATGAATTTTGGCCATCGCTCCGCCGCAGACCGACATAAGCACGCCGACCATTTTGGCGGTCCTTCATGTCGGAATGGAAGATTTCAAAGACCTGCCGCACTTCCAGTCGTAATTGCCGTTCACTGAGAACTGGCGATAAGGTGGTGAACTTATTATTGTTCAACGCTGGCAAGCCCCATTCCTCCATTTGTTGATCAAATAGGGAGAACACTTTGATGACACACCGGCGCATATCAAATGGTGACTTAATTGGCTTGGCAGTAATTTCACCATATAATTTTTGAGCAGCTGTAAAAGCCACTGGGTAGTTAGCTTTCAATGTGTCCGCATACTTGTCGATATGGTCACCGTAAAAGACCAAGGCATCCAGCAAAGTCAACAAACGTAATGTCCGTTCATCATCGTCGCCGTTTTCTTTGGTGAGCGTATGTTCGATGCCCTTGAGGTATTCTGCTTCAATCTGTTCATCAATCAGGCTATGCTTCCGTTGTTCTGCCACCACTACCCGGTGCATAGCAACGTTGTACAAGTCCGTTGCCATAATCATCATCTGTTCATCGAGTTGCTTATCTCCCAATGACAATTGGAAGAAGATCTGCGGGAATCCCCGTAACAGCATCAACAAGTGTAGGAGTTCGTGAGATGCGGTGTAGTTTGGTGCCGTTAGGTCCGTCACGATAATTACCAGACCACCAGGCAAAGTCTTCTGTGTTGCCTGGTCATGACGCACATACCCCGCCTTATCACCATGAAATTGAACAAATACCGTTCCTTCTGGATAAAGTTGGTTAACTTGGTCCAGCAAGGCCTTGTTAGTTTCATTTAATTTAATCTCTTCTTCAGCCATTGTCACGATCCTCTCTCAATTTTAATAACTCATCATGGGCCGTCTTGCGATCCACCTTTGACAGCTTAGCTAACCGATTGACCAATTCTTCGACTTCACCAGTAGTGGCGCCGACACTGATAGCGAGTGACCGGTACTGCAGTTTCATATGACCCGCCTGAATACCACTAGTTGCCAGTGCCCGTAATGCCGCCAGGTTTTGCGCTAATCCCAAGCTGGTAATAACAGCCGCGAGCTCCTCTGCCGACTGGATCTGACTAAGGTGGTAATTAATGTTAGTTAACCGATTCAAGCCGATTGAGCCACCAACCACACCAACCGGCATTGGGAGCGTCAATTCACCATGAAGGTGGTGACCATCGTAACTCCACTGGGACAATCCCCGGTACTTCCCGGATTGACAAGCATAGGCGTGGGCACCACTTTCAATTGCCCGCCAGTCGTTACCAGAGGCAATCAGTGCTGCATCAATGCCATTCATAATTCCCTTGTTATTAGTAGTTGCGCGGTATGGGTCAACCTGGGCCAGTGTACTCAGTTGCTCAATCCGCTTTGCAACCTGCTCGCCAGTGAACTGCTTCGTTTCTAAATATTGCGGATCAACCTCGCAACTCACCGTTTGTAAACTATCCGTTGCGAGGTTACTCAAAATCGCCGTTAACACATCATAGTCATTCTGAATAAGCCAGTGGGCAACTGCTTCGCTCATCGTATTAACGGTATTTGCGCCCATTGCCTGACAGACGTTGATTATTAAGTCCAGACTAATAAAGCCCGGTAATTTCCGGACCCGGATATCTTCTGCTCCCCCACCACGTTTTTGCATGGAAGGGTGGGCTGCATTAGCAATTTTCAAAATTTCCTGACGGTGGGCGTGTAGCCAATCAACGGTCGTATCCTGGTCATCATTAATAACCACTTGGCCGACTAATGCCCGCTGCTGTTGAGGAGCGGTAAAGCCACCGCTTTTAGCAACCCGTTGTGCGCCGTTTGATGCCGCTGCAATGACTGACGGTTCTTCGACAACCATTGGTAATACATAATTGTGACCATTCACTTTTAGTCCGAGGGCCACCCCCTCCGGCAGCCCATAATCACTGAGATAATTCTCTACCAACTGGTCACCTAGTGATGATGAATGGTCAGCCAATAGTTGACGATCGTCGTCTGACAATAAGTGCGCCTGCTCAAGAAGTTGGCGGCGTTCTTTAGGCGTTAATTTATAAAAGCCGTGTTGCCAATTAGTCATGACGCTTTTTCCTCTGGTTGACGTATTCTGTGATAATTCCTTCACGGACACCACTTTCGGAAAAAATCAC
>CALVFC010000050.1 GCA_944326735.1 uncultured Limosilactobacillus sp.
TGGTATAAGTCTTGTAGTATTCCTTATCTGTCGTTGGTGCTTGAATGATTGAAATGTAGTCATCTAAATTCCAACCAATATACTTCTGGAAGAATTCTTGAGGAGTCAGGTTAGCGTCACGATGGAATTCGTGATCCTTCTTTGTCCGATATTCAAAGTCAAAGTGCGTTGCCGGTTCGCCAAAGGCATATGACAGCATCCGGTAAACTTCACCCAACATGGCCTTACGCTTAGTCGTCAGCTGCTCTTCACTGGCGTGGTCTTCATTAACCATTTGCCGTAAAATAACCGCATCATGACGTAACTTGGTGTTGAGAAGGTCATTAATACCGTTCGACCGGCTTGAGTTGAATGATTCCGGCATAGCTGACTTTGGCATTACCCCATACTTCTCGATGAGGGCACATAACATGTCCCATTGACCACCGTCAGATTGGGGAGCGTCCATTAACCAGGCAACTTTACGATCATCGGTCGGCAGGCTGGCAGTCTTCAGAACATTTTCATAGAAGTAGTTAGCCTTTTCAAACTTATCCCAGAAGAATTGATAGGATTGTGATAATTCAAAGTTGTCAGGCAGGTTAAACTTCTGTTGCATTTCATGACGCATCGTGTTTAATGCCGCAAACATCCAGCACCGGCCAGACTGCTTTTGGTCAGCAACGTCCCCCGTCTTTAGATCAATTGAAAAATGGGGATCGTTGTCAGCAATAGAATGCCAATTAAAACTAGCGTTGCGCACCCCGTTTTTAGTGACACTATTTTCTAGGACGGCGTTCGTTTGGTTACCATCATAATCATGACGGAACTTAACTAAGTCGTCAGAACTAATTTGATATGACATGTGATTAGTCACGCTCCTTAATTGTATTACCTAATATTATAGTGATTACGTAAAAGAAAAGCGAGACAGAGCAACTTGCTCGGCCTCGTCATTTCTAATATTGAGCTTCCCATATCGTATCGGCAACCGCCTTTTCAGCGTTATCGACACTGGCTAAGCCTTGATCAATGGCTGATTGAGCGACCGCAACAGCGACCCGCCGCGAGAACTTAGTGATATCTTTAACGGGTGGGAGAACAGCTGCACCGGGTTGATTGGGGTCAACCAAGCCAACCAAGGCATGAGCAGCTGCCGCTAACATTTGATTATTGATCACTTTAGCGCCCGCAGCGATTGCCCCGAGGCCGACACCTGGATAGATCAAGGCGTTATTAGCCTGTCCAATGTGGAAAGTGGCTTGATTAAATTGAATGTCAGCAACCGGTATTCCAGTCGCAATTAACGCTTTCCCGTTCGTCCACTTAAGGAGGTCACTGGCCTTTGCTTCCGCTAGTTCTGTCGGATTAGATAATGGGAAGATAATTGGTCGTGCCGTATTGGCTGCCATTTCACGGACAATTGGTTCAGTGAAGGCCCCTGATTGGGTTGATGTCCCAATCATCACGGTTGGCTGAACAGCATGAACGACTGCACCCAAATTAGTTAATTGGTCAGCATCAGGGAACTCGTCTCGTTGACGCGTAAATGGCTTTTGCTTGGCTGTTAAAGAAGGGGTGTCGTCAAACAACAGGCCCTGTTTATCAACGAGGTAGAAGTGTTGCTTTGCTTCTTCAGGGGTTAATCCCTGCCGAACCAGCTCTTCAAATAACATCTGAACAATTCCCATCCCCGCGGTACCAGCACCAAAAGTGAGGAATGTTTGGTCACGTAACTTTTCCCGGGAAATACTCAACGCCCCCAGAACACCAGCAAGGGAAATGATTCCCGTTCCCTGAATATCATCGTTGAACATTAAAATACGGTTTTGATACTTATCAAGGATTTTAGCAGCGGTTCCCCGCCCAAAGTCTTCAAAGTGGAGCAGGGCTTTTGGATAAACTTTCTCCACTGTCGCAATGAAATGATCGATGAAGGTGAAGTATTCTTGCCCGCTGATCCGGGGATGCTTTTCACCAAGATAATTTGGATCTTGCAGCAATTGGTGGTTATTAGTACCAGCATCAATTACTACCGGGAGCACTTGCGCAGGGTTAATGCCCGCGGCAGCGGTGTACACCATGAGCTTACCAACCGCAATGTCAACTCCATCAACACCCCAGTCGCCAATGCCAAGGATCCCTTGAGAGTCGGTAACAACGACGAGGCGGATGTCGCGGTCACCACTAACGTTTTGCAAACTCTCCTGGATACTCTCAGGATGCTTAACGGAGAGATAAGCGGCGTTCTGCGGCCGCAGGTAACGTTCGTTATACTTCTCAATTGATTCCGCAATCACGGGATCATACACGATTGGCATCATTTCTGTAATGTGGTGCTGCATGATGTAGAAGAACAAAGTGCGATTCGTGTTGAAAATTTCCATTAAGAAATGGCGCTTTTCAATCCGGCTCGTTTTGCTTTGGTACAACTTATACATGTCGGTCGCTTGTTCATCAATTGTCTTTACGCGTGGTGGTAAGGCACCGATCAATCCGTAACGACGCCTTTCTTCCATGGTAAATGCGGTCCCCTTATTTTTGAATGGGTTGTTTAAGATTTCCATTGCGTCAGTCATTTGATGATCTCCTTCGCTCTTTGATACCCTTAGTCTACTGGGCTGCCTAAGCAATAGTCAAATATGTGGTATATTATAAATAAAATTTATATGCACACCGCAGAACCTATAGAAAAGGCAAATTATGAAAATTAAAGAATTAGAATATTTTATGTCACTCGTAAAAAATAAAAATTTTTCGGCGGTTGCTGAAGAATTTCATGTCAGTCAACCGACCGTGACCATGGCCATTCAACGGTTGGAAGCCCAGTACGGGGTAAAGTTCTTCATTCGTGACCATGTTCACCGGCGCATCAAAGTGACCAAGACTGGTCAACAGTTTGCCCGCCACGTGGCAGCCATTTTAAACGAACTAGTGATTGCTCAGCGAGAAATTGACAATGCCAAGCAGCGGAAAATTCAGTTTGGGTTACCCGCAATTATTGGTAATTATTATTTTCCTGCACTGGCCCCTAAATTATTGCGGGCTCATTTGTTAGAATTATTGGACGTCACTGAAGAAGGTTCTGAACACTTACTCCAAATGGTATTGGATGGTGACCTGGATATGGCTTTCTTAGGATCAGATCATACTCCCCACAATGACCAGTTAACTGTTCATGAGTTTACCAAGTTCCCGTTTAAACTGATTGTGGGGGACGCCAATCCGTTAGCCCAACACCACCAGATTACTTTTAACGAACTGCGGGGGCAAAACTTCATTATGCCAGATACTGACTTTATACATGTTGCGGCATTTCACCAAATGTCGCGGTCTGCCCATATCCGGCCTAAAGTACTTTACCGGACCAATGATATTCACATTATTAAGCAACTAGTAGCGGAAAATGTGGGAGTCTCGTTTCTAACATCTTTGGCTCTGACTCCCGATGACCACCTCACAGCTTTAAAATTAACAGACCAGCAGCAACCTTATTTCCACCTGTCCTTGGTAAAACGGCGCAATGAGCTTTTAACACCAGCGCAACAGCAACTTTGGAATTTACTAACGAATAAATAGCGATCGGTTGATGATCACTTCGGTAGAAATAAGTTGACGGCTTAGGTATCAATACGTTCAATAATGAGGATGATCGCGTTGTAAATTTCTCAACGGCATGCATATTCACGCTGAAATAAAACCCGCCAAGGATAAGCTTCCTTAGCGGGTTTTGTCAAACTCTTATTTTCTTTCTAAAATGTCAATCATCATTTGTCCTGCGTAATTTTGAATATTACTGGATTACTTTAATGAGTCAGGACGACCACTACCACAGATTGACTCGATGTCCTGTGGGTTACGGGGACTCCAGAGTAACCCTTGCTTCAGGTCAAGTTCCTTCATCTTGTTCATTTCATCTGGAGTGAGTTCAAAGTTCAGTGAATTAAAGTTTTCAATTATGCGGGACTTATGAACACTCTTTGGAATTGCCACAATTCCCTGTTGAGTTAACCACCGCAGCATAACCTGGCCAACAGTCTTATTGTGATTAGCAGCGATTTTACTCAAAAGCGGGTTGTTGAAAATGTCGTGTAATCCTTCTGCCAATGGTGAAAAGGCTTCTGACTGGACATCGTGTTGCTTGTTGAAGTCGACAACCGCTGTTTGCTGGTCTAGAGGGTTAATTTCCATTTGGTTAACTGCTGGCTTGACCTCGTTGAAGATCATAAAGTTGGTAAGCATATCCGGCAAAAAGCTCGATACCCCGATGGCACGAATCTTACCAGCATGATAGGCGTCTTCCATTGCTCGCCAAGCATTAAAAGTATCGCCGAACGGCATGTGAAGAAGGTAGAGGTCAAGGTAATCAGTACCGAGTTTCTTCAAAGCATTATCAATTGCTTTAGCGGGACGATCGCCGGTGGTATCAGTAACCCACATCTTTGAAGTGATGAAAAATTGGTTACGTGGGATACCACTCTTTTTAATTGCTCGACCGACAGCTTCCTCATTACCATAAATTGCTGCCGTATCAAAGAGACGGTAGCCAGCATTGATTGCATCGGTAACTGCCTGTTCACACTGTGTAAGGTCATCCACTTGGAAAACACCAAAGCCTAAGGTCGGCATCTCAACACCATTATTTAATTTAACCGTTTCCATCTTTTGCCCTCCTGATTGTCAAATGTATGTTAATTGGATTTGTACCTTGATTCTATTTCTGAAAGTTTATGATGTAAAATATCTATCTTAAATTAAATGTGATGCAAATATTGAATAGTCAAGAGAACCATGAAATGTAAAGGAGGTTTAACGCTTGATTGACTTACAAACGTTAAACCTCCTTTTTGGGGGGGATATTTTGAGGATGGGTGATAAATAGTTATTTAATCAGGTAGCGCAACCAGACAGCACCATCTTCATAGGATTTGACGTCTTTTAATTGCAGGGCCACTGGTTGACGGTTACCCGGACGTCCATCAAACAGACTTGGTTGGCCGGTGCGGCCATCAATTCCGGGACCAATTAAGATACTGACTTCATCGACTAAACCAGCGTTGAGAAAGCCGCCGTTAATTTTGCCGCCACCGACGATTGCCAGCCGCTTAATTCCAAATTCAGTTGCTAAAATGTCCATTGCCTGTTTTAAATCTATCCGACCCTTGCCAGTGGCAATCCAGGAAATATTTTGACGGTCAAGGTAGTCTAAGTATTCCTTAGTAACGTCTTCACTAGTAATAATCAGATGGGGGAAACTAGTACTGGTTTCGGTACCCCAACGTAATGTTCCCTTGGTATCAACCACAATATTGTAGCTATCTGCAGTTGCATTTTTAGTAAAGGCCGTCTTACCAAGCGTGGTATTGTCTTGGGGAATATACTGGCCACCACCAGTTAATTCGGTAGCGGCGGTCACCCGGCCACTAATGCGAGTGGGAGCGTTAATTGCGTCTAATGATGAGTAATATTCCGGATTTCCGCCCAGTTGCGCGGTCATCCCGCAGTCGATCCGTCCATCAACTGACTCCATCATATGAACGATGATATAAGGCTTGCTCATTTTATATTGCCTCCTTTAGATTTCTACATTAACTTTAAATCGCACCGGAGGTTATTTGAAATACTTATTATAAATTAGGCTTCATTCCAAAAATGAATAGCCAGTCGGGGCACTAGTAATTGAGGACTGGCCCACCAAAGGCCAACACCCATAAAGCAATCAGCAGCTAATAAGTGCTAAAATAAAAATAAAGACTAAGAACGGAAAAGAGATGCACGATGGCGACAATAAAAGAAATCGCGGAAAAGTCTGGCTTTTCTCCCGCAACAGTTTCCCGATTACTAAATAATGACCCTAATTTGTCAATTACCGCAAGCACGCGGAGCAAGATCATGAAGGTAGCCAACGAGCTGGGGTACTGGGCAGACCACCAAAAGCAAGATACGATTCGGCCAGTGATTGCCCTTCTTTACCTGGTTAGTGGTAAGGAACAACTTCAGGATGAGTATTTCGGCTCTTTAAAGGATGCTATTCTCAAAATGATTGGGAAAGATGGCCTCCAGGTCCAAGTATTTGAACGGACCGAAGACTTAGTAGCCAAAGCCGCTTCATTCCAAGGATTTATTGGGGTGGGATCAAGATACCTGACTCAGGAAAAAATGACCATGCTGCATAATGCCTTGCCCAATGGGGTGTTTGTGGATATCAATCCCGCTCCAGACATGTTTGACTCCGCACGGCCTAACTTATCCCTGACAATCCGCGATGCTCTCCACCGGTTGACGACTGCTGGTTACCAGAAAATCGGTTTTATTGGGGGAACAGGGCTGAATGTGGACCATGTACAGCAATCAGATATCCGTGAAATGGCCTTTCGCGAGTTTACGTCAATTGATGATAATATCAAGGAAGCGCCGATGTTTGTCGGGGGGCCTTTCACTATTGAAAACGGCTATGCACTAGGGAAACGGGTGCTAGAAGAATGTGGGGACCACTTGCCAGCAGCGTTTATTGTAGCTTCAGATACCCTGAGCGTTGGCGTTCTCCAAGCTTTCAACGAAAATGGCGTTATTGTGCCCCGCGATACGGCCGTAATCAGTATTAATAATAGTGAGGTGGCTCGTTACGTTTCACCGCCATTGACCTCATATAACATCAATCAGGAGACACTTAGCCGGATGGCCATTAAGTTGCTTCAGGACTTAATAATTCACCCGGACCGCCCCCACATTCACTTGATGGTAAACACTAGTCTAGTGGAACGGAAGAGTTTCACCACAAAATAATTTGACGGCTTATTCTAGCCGTCTTTTTTATGCCTTCTAGTAACACATTTATAATATTAATAAATCCTTTACTAAATTTAAGTAAAGGATTATACTATGCCTTGTAAACGGTTACAGAAATTTTTAGATTAGTTATAGGAGGTTATTGTTATGGCACATGGTCATAAGATAACGGCTAAGCAGTGGATCTCACGCGCATCCTTCTGCTTTGGTAACGTTGGTCACTCGGCTTTTTACGGGGTAATGAGCACCTACTTCATTATCTTCGTTACCGGTGGCATGTTTAACGGCTTGGAAAAGTCGGTGGCTAACAAGCTGATTGGTTTGATCACCGGTCTGATCGTTGCGGTGCGGATTATTGAACTAGTAATCGACCCGCTGCTAGGCAACGTTGTTGATAATACGAAGACAAGGTGGGGGAAATTTAAACCCTGGATTTTAGCAGGTAACATTATCAGTATTATTATGTTACTGATCCTCTTTACTGGGATTTTTGGCCTGGCAAAATTTAATTGGGTTCTTTTTGCAATTCTCTTTGTTATTATCTTCATTTCCTTCGATATCTTCTATTCCTTCTCCGATGTTTCTTACTGGGGCATGGTTCCAGCATTAAGTGAAGACTCCGTAGAACGGGGCATTTATACTTCGCTGGGGGCCTTTGCCGGAACAATTGGTTGGAATGGTTTAACTATCATCGTTGTTCCAGTTGTAACTTACTTTACTTATCTGGCAACGGGGCAGCATAAGGAAGGCCCAATTGGATGGTTTGCCTTTGCGGCAATTGTCTCTTTGATCACCTTACTTAGTGCCTTAGCGGTTTGCTTTGGAACCAAAGAAAAGCACAACATTATTCGGAACGCTGCGCAGGATAAGACGACTATTCGGGAAGTCTTCTCTGCCATTTTCCATAATGATCAAATTTTGTGGCCAAGTTTGGCATATTTGCTCTACTCATGTGCTTACGTCATTACTAACGGGGTTTTGTTCTACCTTTACAAGTTCGTCATTGGTAAACCAGGCGAATTCTGGGTTGTTGGTGTGATTGCTACCATCATTGGTTTCTGCACCAGCCCACTTTTCCCAATTTTGAACAAGTTTATCCCACGGAAATGGTTATTCACGGCCGGCCAAGTTTCAATGGTCTTGGCTTACATCATCTTTATCTTCTTCCGTTCTAACGTCTTTATGATGGACCTTGGGCTGGTCTTCTTTAACATTAACTTTGCCCAATTGGTAACGGTCTTGACGTTAACCGATGCAATTGAGTATGGTCAATTAAAGAACGGCCAACGGAACGAAGCTGTTGTCTTAGCTGTGCGGCCAATGATCGATAAGCTGACTGGTGCCATTTCTAACGGGCTGGTTGGTTACATTGCCATCGCTGCCGGAATGACCGGGACAGCAACCGCTGCCGATATGACCGCCCATGATATTCACACCTTCGATAGCTTTGCATTTTACATTCCACTGGCATTTGCCATTCTTGCTGTCCTGGTCTTTTTGACTAAGGTTACCCTAAGCGAAAAGAAGCACGCGGAAGTGGTTGAAGAATTGAAGAACAAGCTCGCTAAAGGCGATGCTACCAGTCAAACTCCTCGCGAGGCTGTTGATGAAACCAAAGAAACCACGGTTTACGCCCCCAGTTGATGGACGACTCGTGCCAATGAAGGACGTTATTGACCAAGACGGCAAAGCATTCCCTGGTAAAGGCTTTGCTATCAAGCCAACCAGCGACCACGTCTATGCCCCATTTGATGGAAAGATTATCTTCACTTTTGGTACCAAGCACGCCTTTGGGATCGTGTCTGACAATGGACTAGAACTAATTGTCCACATCGGTGTTGGCACCGTTAACATGCGTGGTGAAGGGTTTGTTACCCACTACACCGACGGTCAAAGGGTCAAGAAGGGCGACCTATTATTCGACTTTGATCGGCAGTTAATCA
>CALVFC010000051.1 GCA_944326735.1 uncultured Limosilactobacillus sp.
TTGCCCAATGGAATGAACTGGAGAAGAAGCACGGCTACGACTTTGATATCGAAGTCGACGGTGGGGTTAACAACAAGACGGTTGTTGACTGCTACAAGGCCGGCGCTACCGTGGCCGTTGCTGGTTCATACGTCTTCAACGCTGACGACCCTGCTAGTCGTGTTCAAGCTTTGAAGGATGCTACTAAATAATTAAATTAGTTAGCGGAGCAATGATGATTCATCACAGCCCCGCTTTCTTTTTGGAGGAAATAATATGCGCGTTAACTTAATGGTTGGTGGGTCAGTCAAACTTATTCCAAAACAGAAGGTTCAGGACCGCCAGGATGAAACCTGGATTGGCGTTGACTACGGGGCCACCTGGTTAATTCAACATGGGATCGTGCCCCAGAGTGCAGTTGGTGATTTTGATTCGACTGACGCGGCCGAGTTTACGACCGTCAAGCAGGAGATCGCTAATATCAAGAAACTGCCCACGGCTAAGGACATGACGGATACCCAAGTGGGGGTTTTAATGGCTATCAAGCAGTTCCAACCTGACCAGATTGACATTTTTGGCGGTACAGGTGGTCGACTCGATCAACTGCTCGCTAACCTGTACTTGCCATTGCAGGACCAGTTTAAGGATTACCTGCCAAAGATTCATTTTATCGACCGCCAGAATGTTGTTTCTTATTATCTTCCTGGGACCTACACACTGCGTCGCCAACCAGAATTTAAATACCTGGCCTTTGTGAACCTGACCCCGGTGGAAGACTTGGATTTACAGGATGAAAAGTATCCGCTCCACCACTGGTCATCTTCAATCCCATTTTCGTGGTCGAGTAATGAATTCTCCGCTGATGAAAATCATTTTTCCTTCAAAAAAGGAATTGTTGCCGTGATTTTGTCCGGTGATTGGCCGCTTCACAAGCGTAATTAAGACTGTCAAGGAAAATTACTTGAAAGAAAAGTATTGCATTGTGCTGGTGGCTATGGTAAATTATTCAAGTGAGTTACAACGCATTATGCGTGAACGAAATTAACACAGATGAGAAGAGGAGGGTACCACCAATGGCTAAAGATTTTATCAACGGTAAACGGACGCGTTTTGGTAACAAGCGTTCTCACGCCCTTAACTCAAGTCGTCGTAGCTGGAAGCCAAACTTGCAAAAGGTAACCATTTTGGTTAACGGCAAGCCTAAGAAGGTTTACGTTTCAGCACGTACACTGAAGTCCGGTAAAGTGACTCGGGTTTAATTAAACCAAAAACAAGTCGTCCATCACGGGCGGCTTATTTTTATACGGAAATAGTACAGGGGGTTAACTATTTATTGGGACATGACTTTTTTGAGTCTAGGTGCTATGGTATGATATCATTAGTTTGATTAGCTACGTCTAAAAATCATTCGACGTGGCCGGCAATAACCATCCGTTAGTGATGTGTTGATATGAATAATTAACTAAGCTAGCTGATTAACCGCTAGCTATGCCTGTATTATGAAATAGTATAAGGAGGCCATTTCAATGGCAGTAAAAATTAAGACAAAGTCTGGCATGATTGATATTGATAACGATGTCATCTCATCAGTTGTTGGTGGAGCTGCTACTGACAACTATGGGGTCGTCGGTATGGCCAGCCGGAACCCGGTTCGTGATGGCGTTAACCAAATTCTGCGCCGTGAAAATTACGGTCGTGGGGTTGTTGTTCGTCAACAAGACAACGGGGTAGCTGTGGATGTCAACATCATCGTTAGCTACGGTACAAAGATCTCAGAAGTTTCGAAGAGCGTTCAAGCCAAGGTAAAGTACAATCTGGAATCAATGCTTGGCATTACTGCTAATTCTGTGAACGTCTGCGTTCAGGGAGTTCGCTCAGTAGAAGATTAGTGCATTGCAGGAGGAAAGATAATTGGCTGTAACTGAAATTACAAATTTGGAATTTGGCAAGATGGTTCAAGCTGCAGCAAGCAAGCTTAGTTCCAAGGCTGAATTCATTAATTCATTGAACGTGTTCCCGGTTCCTGATGGGGATACAGGTACCAACATGACTTCATCTATGCAGAGTGGTGCTCAATATGAACGTCGTGAAAAGAGCACGAAGGTTGGGGACCTAGCGGCTGCATTGGCGAAGGGTCTTTTAATGGGTGCTCGTGGTAACTCTGGTGTTATCCTGTCCCAAATTTTCCGGGGCTTTGCCAAGGCTACAGAAGGTAAGGACACCTTATCCGCTGCTGATTTTGTTAATGCCTATGCCAACGGTGCCAAGACTGCTTATAAGGCTGTTATGAAGCCAACAGAGGGGACCATTCTGACCGTTGTTCGGGAATCCGCTCAAGAGGGCCTGAACCAGCTGAAAGAAACGGATGACCTGGTCGTCATCATGCATGCCATTTACGAAGCCGCTGATAAGGCTCTGCAAACAACGCCAGACCTGTTACCCGTTCTGAAGGAAGTTGGCGTGGTTGACTCTGGTGGTCAAGGCCTTGTCTTCGTTCTGCAAGCATTCGACGAATCCCTGAGTGGCAAGAGTGTTGACGAAGGCGAAGATTACAAGCCAGACACTGCTGAAGTGGATGAGATGGTTAACGCCCTCGACCACCAAAGCGTGCAAGGTAAGCTTGACCCGGCTGACATTAAGTACACTTACTGTACTCAAATGTTAGTCCGGCTTGGTAAGGGGAAGGAAGTCAAGCAAAAGTTTGACTACGATACCTTCTACAACTACCTTGCTAAGATGGGTGACAGTCTGCTCGTCTTAAACGATGATTCCGTTGTGCGGGTCCATGTCCACACTGAACACCCTGGTGAAGTTCTTTCATGGGGTCAGCAATTTGGTGACCTCCAAACCATTGAAATTCACAACATGGTTTGGCAGCAAGAAGAAATCATGGAACACGATGAAGAGGCCGAAGCTGAACAAACGCCAGTTGAGAAGGCCCGTGCCAAGGAAGAAGAACAACCACAAACCGATACTGCTGTGATTGCGGTTGCTTCTGGTGACGGCATCGTTAAGTTGCTGAAGAGCCTGGGCGTTACCCACATCATTTCTGGTGGGCAAACGATGAACCCAAGTATCCAGGATATTGCGGATGCCATTAACAACAGTGGTGCTAAGCAGGCCTTAGTATTGCCAAACAACGGTAATATCTTTATGGCCGCTGACCAGGCCGCTGGCGTGGCTGATATTCCAACGAAGGTGGTCCACTCCAAGACAATTGCCCAAGCCATGACGGCATTGCTGGAATACAATCCAGAACAATCACTGGAAGACAACCAAAAGAACATGGAAGCCAACCTGTCAACGGTCGCTTCTGGTGAAGTTACGAATGCGGTTCGTGACACCACGATTGATGGTCGTTCCATTAAGAAGGACGACTACATGGGAATCGTTGATGGCAAGATCGTGACAACTGATCCTGATATCAAGACCGCCGCTATCAACATGGTCAAGGATATGCTGGATGAAGACAGTGAAGTCGTCACGATCCTGGTTGGTCAAGATGGTGACCAAGAAACTGCTAAGGATATCCAGGCGGCCGTTGAAGAAGTCGACGATGAATTAGAAATCGAAATCTATGATGGTGGACAACCAGTCTACCCATACTTAATTTCAGTAGAATAGTCACTTAGCAATCGCTATTCTCGCGAGGGGTGGAAAAGTCAAACGGACTTCTTTCCACTCCTTTATTATTACTTAGAGGAGGGATCGTCAGTGAAAAGTTTGCAAGATTCGGTTGCCGAACTTAAAGGGGTCGGACCTAAGCGGGTCGCTGACCTGGCAACCTTGAATATTGATACAATTGAAGACCTCCTAACTTACTACCCGAGTCGTTATGACGATTTCACCCCGACAGACTTAAGTACTGCCAAGGATAAACAAAAGATTACTTTGAAGGGGCAGATTGTTTCTGAACCCCTGTTTACCCGCTTTGGCTACCGTCGTAACCGACTGAGTTTCCGGATTCGGGTTGGTCAACAAGTTGTCATGGTGACCTTTTTCAACCAACCCTATGTTAAAAAGCAGGTGGAGATGGAGCGTCAAGTGACCGTTATGGGCAAGTGGGATGCCCGGCGCCAACAAGTCACGGCGAATAAACTTGTGACCGCTGCTAGCAACAAGGGCAACGAGTATGGGGCCATCTACCCAGCCAATAAGCATATTCGGCAGAGCACGCTCCGTTCGCTGATCCGGCAGGCGTTCGAGGATTACCAGAACGTGATCCCCACGTTATTGCCCCAATCCTTACGGGACCGCTACCGGCTGATGGACCGCCGGCAAATGATTAAGGAAATGCACTTTCCTGATGATGCGGCCATGGCCAAGGCGGCGCGGCGGACAGCAACCTATGAAGAGTTCTTCCTTTTTCAGCTACGCCTGCAGGCGATTCGGCGAGTTCACCAGCACGAGGACGGCACACGGATCCTCTACCATAATGATGAGGTCAAGCAGTTTATTGCCGGCCTGCCATTTGAACTGACGGATGCCCAAAAGCGGGTTGTTAACGAGATCTGCCGGGACCTCCGCTTACCGTACCAGATGAACCGCCTGCTGCAGGGGGACGTTGGGTCCGGTAAAACGGTCGTGGCCGCAATTGCTATTTACGCCACGATCACGGCTGGCTACCAGGCTGCCCTGATGGCACCAACCGAAATCTTGGCAAGTCAGCACGCGGAAAAACTGGCTAAGGTCTTCGCCGGGACCCATGTTCACGTTGGCCTGCTGACGGGTTCGTTGACTACTAAGCAACACCGCGAGCTGCTGACAGCGATCAAGCGGGGTGATATCAACCTGATTATTGGGACCCACGCCTTAATCCAAAATGACGTTGAGTACGCCAACCTGGGTCTGGTGATCACTGATGAACAGCACCGCTTTGGGGTTAACCAACGTCAACAGTTGCGTGAAAAGGGTGAACACCCGGATGTCCTCGCGATGACGGCGACACCAATCCCGCGGACACTGGCAATTACCGCTTATGGTGAAATGGACGTGTCCGTCATTGACCAACTGCCGGCGGGCCGGAAGCCGATTCAAACGAAGTGGATCCAGGGTAAAAATACGAATGAGGCCCTGCACTTTCTCCGCGACCAGCTCGCCGCGGGCGCCCAAGCCTACGTCGTCAGTCCGTTGATTGAGGAATCCGAATCACTGGATGTCCAAAACGCGACGGACTTGTACCAACAACTGGCGGCCTACTTTGAGCCCGACTACCAGGTGGGCCTCCTGCATGGCCGGATGAGTGGCGATGAAAAGGATGCCGTCATGGATAAGTTTAAAGAAGGTCAAATCCAAGTTCTGGTGTCCACGACGGTTGTGGAAGTCGGGGTTGATAACCCGAACGCGACCGTGATGATCATTTATGATGCGGACCGCTTTGGGCTGGCACAATTGCACCAGTTGCGGGGGCGGGTCGGTCGTGGTGACCGGCAAAGTTACTGTCTCCTAATTGCAGACCCTAAGACACCCGAAGGAAAAGAACGAATGAAGACGATGGTGGCCACCACTGATGGTTTCCAGGTTGCGCAAAAGGACCTTGAGCTACGGGGCGCCGGGGATGTCCTTGGTGCCAAGCAGTCCGGGGTGCCTGACTTTAAGGTTGGTGATCCAGTGGGGGACTTGAAGATTCTTCAAATTGCCCGCGAGGATGCCGCTAATTTGCTTGCCGAGCCGCACTGGGACGCGTATGATGATAATCAGCCATTAGTGTTGTATTTGAAACGCCATCAATTAGAAACACACTTTGATTAGAACGGAGGAAATAACGTATGAAAATTGCCGTTGATGCAATGGGCGGTGACAATGCTCCCCAAGCAATTGTCGAAGGGGTCGAAGCTGCCCGCGACTTGTATCCGGATTTACAATTTGACCTGTATGGTGACCCTGCAAAGGTCCAACCACTGATCAAGAACACTGACCGGATCAATATGATTGAAACCACGGAAGAAATTAGCATGGGAGAAGAACCAGTCCGGGCCATCCGCCGGAAGAAGGACTCCTCCATTGTCCGGGCTGCCCGGGCGGTTAAGGAAGGCCAAGCCGACGCCTTCTTCTCTGCCGGTAACACTGGTGCCATTCTGGCTGCTGGTCTCTTTATAGTGGGCCGGATTAAGGGAATTGACCGGCCCGGCTTAACCAGTATTCTGCCAATCGCCCAACCGGGTGCTAAGCGCCACAACTTCGTCTACCTGGATACCGGAGCGAACGCTGAATCAAAGGAAAAGAACTTGTTGCAGTATGCTTACCTGGGCAAGTTCTATGCCGAACAAGTTCTCGGCGTTGCAAACCCGCGGATTGCCCTCCTGAACAACGGTGCCGAGGAAGATAAGGGTGACCAGTTACATAAGGACGTTTGGCAACAACTGAACGCCGAAGATGACTTGAACTTCATCGGTAACGTGGAATCTGGCGACCTCTTGTTTGGTAAGGCCGACATCATTGTTTCTGACGGTTGGACTGCCAATGCGGCACTGAAGGCCACGGAAGGAACGGCCAAGATGATGATGACCCTGATCAAAGATGGGATTGTCAATGGTGGTCTGCGCGCCAAGCTCGGTTACCTGTTGCTGCACCCGGTTTTCCACCGGATCGGTCAAAAGATGAGTGCTTCAACTTATGGTGGGGCGGTTCTGCTTGGTCTGAAGGCACCCGTGGTCAAGACCCACGGCTCTTCTGACGAGGTTGCGGTTAAGAATACCATTAGTCAAATTCGGACAATGTTGAAGACCGGTGTCATCGAAAAAACGGTCGAATTCTTTGATCCTGAAGCTAAGGTAGACAAGCCAACAAAAAACGCCTAAAATAGTAGCGAAATAGTAAAGAGAGGTAAACAACGATGGCTGATGATAAGAAAAAAGAAATCTTTAATAAGGTTTCCGAAATCGTTGCCGATCACTTTGATGTTGACCGTGCAAAAATTACCGATGAATTGAACTTAAAAACTGATTTAGACGCTGATTCCATTGATTTCGTTGAATTTGTCCTTGAACTTGAGGATACGTTTGGTGAAGAAATTGATGATGAAGATGCTGAAAAGCTCAGTACGATTGGTGAAGTTGTCGACTACATTGCCGAACATACCGCTGATTAATTATTGATTAATGTCCGCGATGAAGGCTATACTTTATCGCGGCTTTTTGTATTTATCTAGAAAGGGAGTAATTACAATTAAGGAGTTACAAGACTACCTGGCCAAGGAATTTGATATTCATTTTGACAATCCAGATTTACTGGCGGAAGCATTTACCCAGGCTTCATATGTTAATGAACACCCTAATCAGGGCCTCAAATTCTATGAACGGATCGAATTTCTTGGCGATGCTGTGTTGGAATTGATCGTCTCAGAATACATCTATAAGCGTTACCCAGAACTGCCCCAAGGAAAGTTAACCCGGCTGCGTGCAGCCATGGTCTGCGAGGACAGCTTCTCCAAGTTTGCGAAGGAATGCCACTTTGACCAATACATTCGCTTGGGACACGGTGAAGAATTAGCCGGTGCCCGCCAGCGTCCCGGTCTGCTCTGTGATATTTTTGAATCCTTTGTCGGGGCCTTGTACTTAGATCAAGGCCGTCCGGCAGTGGAAAAGTTTGTCCGTCGGGTTATCTTCCCGAAGTTGGACATGGGCTGGTTTGACCATGCTGTTGATGCCAAGACGAGCCTGCAGGAATTCTTGCAACGCAACGGGGATGTTAAGATTGAATACCACCTGCTCGCCGAATCCGGAACGGAAAATGAACCAGTCTTCAAGGTCAACGTTTCGGCAAATGACAAAGTGATCGGTGAAGGGGTTGGCTCTTCTAAGAAGCATGCTGAAATGCAAGCGGCTCTTCAAGCACTACACAAGCTGCGTGCCCAACAAAACTAGTAACGAGTGGTTTACGAATGCAATTATTATCTTTAACAATTGATGGCTTTAAGTCTTTTGCCCAAAAGACAACAATTAAATTCAAACCAGGGATGACCGGGATTGTGGGTCCCAACGGTTCTGGAAAGAGTAATATCATTGAAGCAATTCGCTGGGTAATGGGGGAGCAGTCGGCCCACCAATTACGTGGTGACAAGATGGCGGACGTGATCTTTTCGGGATCCAGTTCACGGGCCCCACTGAAGCGGGCGTTAGTTTCGATTACCTTTGATAATAGTGACCACTATTTGGCGAGTGATTACACTGAATTGACAATTACCCGGAAGTTATACCGGAATGGTGATAGTGAGTACCTTGTCAACGACCAGCCAGTCCGCTTGAAGGACATCGTCGACTTGTTCATTGACTCTGGGCTCGGCCGGGAATCGTTTTCCATTATTTCCCAGGGACGCATTGAAGCCATCTTTAATGGGAAGCCCCTTGATCGGCGGGCCATTATTGAAACGGTTGCCGGGGTGGCCAAGTACAAGAAGAATAAGGATGCTGCGGAAAAAAAGCTGGCGACGACCATGGATAACCTCCACCGGGTCAGTGATATTGTCAGCGAATTAAAGTCGCAGATGGAACCATTAGCTGACGAGAGTGCTCTGGCAGAGGATTACCTGGAACAGAAGGGTCAATTCGACCTGCTGGATCGGACCCAAACTGTGCGGTCATATGACGAACATCACGACCAACTTACTAAGCTGACCAAGCAGTTAGC
>CALVFC010000052.1 GCA_944326735.1 uncultured Limosilactobacillus sp.
AGGTCGGTTACCAAGACACGGTGGTTAACTTCTTTACCCAGCCGCAAATGGTGGTTGAAGCAACGAAGATCGACTACGGCAATGAGGTTAAACATGGCGACCAAGTAACTACGGTTAAGTTCAAGTAGAAAGGAAATTGTTGTATGAAGAAAAAAGAACTACCACGTTTTCTTTACGGTGGTGACTACAACCCAGAACAGTGGCCAGCAGAAACCTGGTCAAAGGATATTCAGGTCTTCAAACAAGCGGATATCAACTCGGCAACGATCAATGTCTTTTCATGGGCCCTCCTTGAACCAGAAGAGGGACAATATGACTTTTCAATGCTCGACAAGATTGTTAACCAGCTGTCCAAGGCTAATTTTGATATTGTAATGGCCACATCAACAGCTGCTATGCCGGCATGGATGTTTAAGAAATATCCAGAAGTTGCCCGGGTGGACTACCAAGGCCGGCGCCATGTCTTCGGCCAACGTCACAACTTTTGTCCAAGCAGCAAGGACTACCAGCGCCTCGCTGGTAACCTGGTAGCGCACATAGCAGAACGCTACCATGATAATCCTCACATCGTTGCCTGGCACGTTAACAATGAATACGGCGGTAATTGCTACTGTGACAATTGTGCAGCGGCCTTCCGTGAATGGCTGAAGGCGCGTTACCAGACCCTTGATAACCTCAACAAAGCCTGGAATATGAACGTGTGGAGCCATACTATTTATGACTGGGACGAAATCGTTGTCCCCAATGAGCTTGGTGATGCCTGGGGCCCAGAAGGAACGGAGACCATTGTTGCTGGCCTGTCAATCGACTATCTCCGCTTCCAATCGGACGCCATGCTTAACCTGTTTAAGCTAGAAAAGCGGGTCATAGAGAAGTACTCACCGGATATTCCGGTCACAACTAACTTCCATAGCTTGCCAAACAAGATGGTTGACTATCAAAAGTGGGCAAAGGACCAAGACATTATTTCTTACGACAGTTATCCTGCGTATGATATGCCAACTTACCATCCGGCATTTCTTTACGACCTGATGCGGACACTAAAACACCAGCCATTCATGCTGATGGAATCAACGCCGGCCCAAGTCAACTGGCAGCCGTACAGTCCATTGAAGCGACCGGGACAGGTTCGCGCCACAGAACTACAGGCAGTGGCCCACGGTGCAGACACAGTCCAGTACTTTCAATTGAAACAGGCAGTTGGCGGTTCAGAAAAGTTTCATAGTGCCGTGATTGCGCACTCTGGACGGACTGACACGCGGGCGTTTAAGGAAGTTGCCCGGCTGGGTCACGACTTGAAGAAGGTTGGTCCGGTCATCAAGGGCGCCAAGACGACGGCGAAAGTCGGTATTGTCTTTGACTGGAGTAACTTTTGGGCGCTGGAATATGTTGATGGGATCACCAAGGACCTCCGTTACGTGCCAATTATCCTTGATTATTATCGGCAATTCTACGAACAAAACATTCCGACAGACGTAATCAGTGTTGATGACGATTTCAGTCAGTATGATCTCGTTGTTGCTCCTGTCTTGTACATGGTCAAACCAGGACTGGGCGAAAAGATTGACCGTTATGTTAAGGCCGGAGGGAACTTTGTAACCAGCTTTATGTCGGGAATGGTGGGTCCTTCTGACAATGTATACACTGGTGGCTATCCTGGCCCCTTGAAGGACGTTACCGGCGTCTGGGTTGAGGAGAGCGATGCTGTCGTTCCTGGCCACCATACCAAGGTAAATATTGGTGGACGGGAATATGCTGCCAACCTAATGTGCGACATTATTCACCTGACGGGCGCCCAAGCAATTGCCACTTACGCCAACGAGTTTTATGCTGGAATCCCCGCTGCTACCGAAAATAAGTACGGCAATGGGCACGCCTGGTATGTTGGTAGCCGTCTGGAACATGATGGCCTTAAGAAGGTAATTGACCGAGTTATTCAAGTCAGCGGGGTTACACCACTGGTACAACAGCCGACCCCACTAGAAATCACCAAACGGGTAACCACTGATGGTCAGGCACTGTATTTTGTTTTGAACATGAGCAATGACCCACAGAAGTTGCCGATGAAGTTCCGCGGCTACCATGACATTTTAACTGGCCAAGTAGCTCAACCAACCTTAAAGGGCTGGAATGTAGAAATTCTTCAAGCATAATATCCTCCTATATAAGTAAATAATGATGAAGCGCCGCTCAAGATTTACAGTCCTGAGCGACGCTTCTTCGCTATTCAATTTTATTAAAAATGCTAGGCAGCTCTTGTTTAATTAAAATGACCACTCTAAATGACCAGTACAGTTACACAAATCAACCTAGTTGTCCAGAACGGCCAGCCAAACCTCCAAGAAAAGTATCAGTTAACTTTCGGATAGAGCAATAATTTTAAGGACGAGCGTGCAATAACTTTGGGCCATCTTGAGTACCAATCAACACATCGTTAACTTGGTCAAGGAATAGGCCGTCTTCAATCAAACCGGCAAGGTCGATCAGTTCTTTATGGAGCTTAAATGGATCAATGATTTGTTCAAGGTGCAGGTCAATGATGAAGTTTCGTTGGTGGGTGCGGAATAAGTCAGAATTATCGGCATTCATCCGCCAAGTTGGCCGGTAACCCTTCCGTGCTAACCGTCTGAAGAGATGGTGACTACCATAAGGGGTAACTTCAACAGGAAGCGGAAACTTGCCTAAATTGTCGACCATCTTAGATTCATCAACGATCCACATTACCCGGTTAGAGGCGTAGGAGACGATCTTTTCCCATAGGAGGGCACCACCGCCGCCTTTAATACCTTGGAAGTCAGCACTGACTTCATCGGCACCGTCAATTGTCAGGTCAATGTGATCGACATCATCGATTGCTTTGACAGGAATCCCCAACGATTCAGCCTGACGGGTGGTTCGATTAGAGGTGGTGACACAAGTGATGTCAGTAATTTCACCCGCTTGCATCTTCTTACCGAGGGCGTCAACTAAACAGTGGACGGTTGTTCCCGTTCCTAAACCCACGATCATTCCGGGATGAATATAATTCACTGCTTCTCGACCAACTTGTTGCTTGAGCTCATCTTGGTTCATGATGTTCCTCCTTAGAATTAAAACCGATCTTCCGGTAACAGCAAGTGCTGATATTCGGGGTGGATCTGAAATTGCTGTCTGGCAAATGGACACATTAGTTTAACGGTTAACCCTTGTTGTTCAGCTAGTTGAACGAAGCGCTGGACCAACTCGGCAGCAATGCCGTGACCACGAAAATCGGGGTGGACAAAAACCCGTTCAACAACGACTCGCTTGTTGACGCCCGTGACTTTGGGAAAAGAAATTTCACCGACAAAGGGCTGCTGAGCGGATGAAGCGACAATTCGCTGATCCTCGACTTGATAATTGATCACGATACCATCTTCTTTCAGGTAAAGAAATACCATTAATGCTGTTTCTATCATATAATAAAATGACGAACTTAAAAAGAAATGGGTGATTAACGATGAAACGTGGCTTTCAAGTCGTTTCAACGAAAGAAAATCAAGGACTGCACTTACCCCAGCGGCAAACATCACAAGCTGCCGGCTATGATTTTGAAGCCTCAGAAGACTTTGTTTTGCCTTCAATCTGGAAGGGGAACTTTCTGAAAGCACTGTGGGATCTTCACCATGCGAAGGACCTTTCTGCAGATGAATTGGCAGCGGCAGATAAGTGCTTGAAACCATACCTCGTTCCAACGGGGATTAAAGCATACATGCAGCCAGGTGAATACCTGCTATTGGCCAACCGGTCAAGCGGTCCCCTGAAGCGCCGTTTGATTTTACCTAACGGTGTCGGTATTGTGGATGCAGACTACTACAACAACGATGCCAACGAAGGGGAAATTTTCTTCCAACTAGTTAATTATGGGTTAACTGATTATCATATTAAAAAAGGTGAGCGGATTGGTCAGGGCATTTTCATGTCCTACCTCACTGCCGATGATGAGCAAGCACCGACCGTTCAACGGACCGGTGGCTTTGGCTCAACCAAAAAATAATATAGCAAATTCATTTTGAAAGCGAAATAACTCTGCTAAATTAACTGCTAAATTGGCAATTTTTTTGCCGGTGGAACGGTCCAAAGATTAATAATCACATAATTGGTAGGGATCACTTATTTGTCAGGGTTGCATGCACTGCCGTTAAGAAGCGCATCAATCAAATGAAAGGAAGGCTGAAATGGCCAGAGTAAAGACACAGTATATTTGTCAAAATTGTGGTTACAATTCGCCGCGGTATTTAGGACGGTGTCCAAACTGTGGTGAATGGAACACCTTTGTAGAAGAACAGGTTGAAACTGGTGCCAAGGCAACTAAACAAGCAACCACCACCTTGACTGGCTTGGTTGCTAAGCCACAAAAAATTAGTGACATTAATAGTCATGAAATGCCTAGAGTAAAGACAAAACTAAACGAACTAAACCGGGTCCTAGGGGGCGGCATTGTTCCGGGATCGCTGATCTTGATCGGTGGTGACCCGGGCATTGGTAAATCGACCCTGTTGCTGCAGGTATCTGGACAATTGAGCGATGAACATCACCGGGTCCTGTATGTTTCTGGAGAAGAAAGTGCCACCCAAATTAAGATGCGGGCGGAACGACTGAATGTGGCCGCTGATGACTTCTATATTTATCCGGAAACCAACATGGATAGCATTCGGAATACCATTCGGGAGCTCAAGCCAGAATACGTTGTGATCGATTCTGTCCAAACGATGCAGGCAACTGATGTTTCGTCAGCAATTGGTTCTGTTTCCCAGATCCGGGAAGTAACTGCCCAATTGATGCAGATCGCCAAGAGCAATAACATTACGATCTTTGTGGTCGGACACGTTACGAAGGGTGGAGCCTTAGCGGGGCCTAAGATTTTGGAGCACATGGTTGATACCGTCCTGTACTTTGAGGGGGACCTTCACCATACCTACCGGATTTTGCGGTCAGTTAAGAACCGGTTCGGGTCGACTAATGAGCTGGGCATCTTCGAAATGCATACCAATGGATTAACGGAAGTAAAGAATCCTTCCGAAATCTTTTTGGAAGAGCGCCTCAAAGATGCCACCGGTTCGGCAGTCGTGGTCTCACTAGAGGGAACCCGACCGATCCTGGTTGAAATTCAAGCCCTCGTCACTCCGACAGTTTACGGAAATGCGCAGCGAACTGCTACCGGTTTAAGCCGAAACCGTGTATCATTGATAATGGCCGTTTTAGAAAAGCGTGCCAATTTAATGCTGCAAAACCAAGATGCTTACTTGAAGGCGGCTGGTGGTGTTAAGCTGGATGAACCAGCCATTGACCTAGCAATTGCCGTCAGTATCGCTTCCAGTTATCGTGACAAGGGGACGCGGCCATCCGATGCCTTTGTGGGTGAAGTCGGGTTGACCGGCGAAATTCGGCGGGTGAACCGGATCGAGCAGCGGGTTGCTGAAGCCCAGAAGCTCGGCTTTGAGCGGATTTTTGTCCCTAAGAATAATTTGAAAGGGTGGCAAGCACCATCCGGAATTGAAGTGATTGGGGTAGCGACGTTGCGTCAGGCATTGCGGTTGGCATTAGGATAAATTTTACGAAAGGAGGAACCAAGGTGGATTTAAGAAAACGAATTGTCCGCTTGATTTACGTAATTGTTGGTGCGGCTATCGGGTTTTATTATTTACCCCTGTTCTGGGATATTGTGGGTCTGCATTTAAATAATGCGCTCCTTGTCTTTATTGACCTCTTTATCGGTGCAATTATTTTTTGGTTATTATCATTATTATTGGCCGGGCCAACGATTCAATTGATTACCCGCGTTGAAAAAGAACTGACCAAGCAAGGTCCGGTATACTTGTTCTTCGGGACCTTACTCACCGCCATTGGCTTGGCATTAGCGATCCTGGTTTCGATTCCCCTGTGGCGGACATCGATTCCGGTGATTAATAACATTTTGCCAATTTTGCTGATGGTCGTGTTCTCGTACTTTGGGTACCGAATCGGCACGACACGGCTGGATGAATGGAAGAGTCTCCTTACTAGTCGTCGTGGCCGCCAAAATGATGATAATGAAGTCATCACTGAACAGGATGCTAATTACCACCATTACAAGATTTTGGATACTAATATCCTGATTGATGGACGGATCTATGACTTGGTGAAGACCGGCTTTTTGGAAGGAACATTGCTGGTCCCTAACTTTGTTTTATACGAACTGCAGTACATTGCGGATTCCGGGGAAAGTATTAAACGGGTCCGCGGCCGGCGGGGATTGGATATCCTAAATAAACTGCGGGAAGAAAAAATTGTCCCAATCGAAATGTACGACGGTGACTTTGAAGATATTCCAGAAGTGGACTCTAAGCTGATTGCGTTGGCTAAGAAGGTTCATGGGGTAATTGTGACGAATGATTATAACCTCAATAAAGTCATCCAATTTCAAAATGTCCAGGTTCTGAATATTAATAACCTCGCTAAGTCATTACGGCCACGGGTTATTCCCGGCGAAAAACTGTCAGTGATCGTTGTTAAAAACGGGACTGAACGGCAACAGGGGGTGGCCTACCTTGATGACGGAACAATGGTCGTTGTTGAAGATGGCCGTTACTTTATGAATAAACGAATTGAAGTGGAAGTCACCAGTGCTTTGCAGACGGATGCCGGACGCATGATCTTTGCCCGGCCGTTGCATTCACAAAAGGGGATTGACGAACACACGAAAGGTAATAGTCAATCACCAAAGAAAAAATGATTGCTTTACTTTTTTCTGATAATTCGTTATGCTAGATACCAATGATAATTCTTAACATTATTGGTATCTTTTTTTATTTTGTTCGTGTTTAGAAAGGGGCATGCACTGATGACGGATATTGAAATTGCTGACCAAGCGACAATGAAGCCGATTCAAGAGATTGCTCACTCAATTGGCTTGAGTGACAATCAGATCGAACAGTACGGTAAGTACAAGGCAAAGATTAGTCTTCCTGTCCAAGAACAGGCGGATAAGAAGCATAAACTGATCTTGGTAACTTCCATTAACCCAACACCAGCTGGGGAGGGTAAATCTACTGTCCTAGTTGGTTTAGGGGATGCACTGAACCAACTACACCACCAAACGATCATTGCCATGCGGGAGCCTTCTATGGGCCCGGTATTTGGTATTAAGGGTGGCGCAACTGGCGGTGGCTATAGTCAAGTCATCCCCATGGAAGATATTAACCTCCACTTTACCGGTGACCTTCATGCCCTGACTAGCGCTAACAATACTTTAGCCGCTTTAATTGATAACTATGTAATGAGGGATAATGCCTTAAACCTCGACCCGCGGCGAATTATTTGGAAACGGGTTGAAGACGTCAACGACCGGGCCTTACGGAATGTGATCACTGGCCTTGGGGGGATCATGCAAGGAGTTCCTCGTCAAACGGGCTTTGACATTACCGCAGCTTCTGAATTGATGGCGATCCTATGCTTATCCTCAGATTTGATGGACCTTAAAAAGCGGATTGGTCAAATTGTGGTTGGCTACACTTATGATCGTCAACCCGTAACGGTTCACCAGTTAGGCTTTGAAGATGCGATTACTATTCTTCTTAAAGATGCCATTAAGCCAAACCTTGTTCAAACCTTGGATCACACTCCCGCGATTGTTCACGGTGGACCATTCGCCAATATTGCCCATGGCTGCAACAGTGTTTTAGCTACTCAAACCGCAATGAAGTTGGCAGATTACACTGTTACCGAAGCAGGCTTCGGGGCGGACCTGGGTGCTGAGAAGTTCCTGGACATCAAGCGGCCAGTTCTGGGCAAGACACCTGATGCAATCGTAATTGTCGCTACTGTGCGGGCCCTGGAATACAATGGTGGGGCTGCTTTAGCGGACTTGAAGGATGAACAATTACCAGCATTGAAGAAGGGAATTGCTAACCTGAACCGCCATATTCGCAACATGCAAAACTACGGCCTACCGGTAGTTGTGGCCATTAACCATTTTGTTAATGATACGGCAGCTGAAGTGCAAACAATCGAAGATAATTGCAAGGACCTCGGCGTAAACGTTGTCGTTGCCGATAGCTGGGCTAAGGGTGGTCAAGGAACGCAGGATCTCGCGAAGGAAGTTGTCCGGTTGGCGGACCAACCAAGTACCTTCAAGCCTTTGTACTCTGCTGACGATTCAATTGAAGACAAGGTCAATACGATCGCTAAACATATTTACGGTGCCGGAGAAGTTGCGTTCAGCAAGAAAGCACGGAAGCAACTGAAACGGTTCACTGAATTTGGTTGGGATAAGTTGCCGGTTTGTGTTGCTAAGACGCAGTACTCATTTACTGATGATCAAACGCAACTGGGTGCTCCTGAAGGCTTTACTTTCCACATTCGGGAGTTCGTTCCTAAACTGGGCGCGGGCTTTATCGTTGCCTTATCTGGTAATATGATGACGATGCCTGGATTATCAAAGCATCCTGCAGCAGCCAATATGACAATTGACAAAGACGGTAAGATTACTGGACTATTCTAGAAATACAAAACGACCTGATTATCGTTCTTAACGGGAACCAGGTCGTTTTCTTTTATTTAGAGTAATTTCC
>CALVFC010000053.1 GCA_944326735.1 uncultured Limosilactobacillus sp.
ATGTCAGAATACTCTGACCGGACTGCTGTTTCTAAGTTAATTGGTGCTACTGCTGGTTACGTTGGTTACGAAGACAACGGTAACACGTTAACTGAAAAAGTTCGTCGTCACCCATACTCCATCATCTTGCTTGATGAAATTGAAAAGGCTAACCCACAAGTGATTACCCTCTTGCTTCAAGTATTAGATGACGGTCGCTTGACTGACGGCCAAGGAAACACGGTTGACTTTAAGAACACTGTTATCATTGCTACTTCTAACGCTGGTTACTCTAACGACGCTCCAGTAAAGCTCGGCGATGACCAGAACGAAGAAGACTTGATTAAGAAGTTAACAGCATACTTCCGTCCAGAATTCCTGAACCGGTTCAACGCTATTGTTGAATTCCACAGCTTAACAAAGGACGACTTGAAGAAGATCGTTGACCTGATGCTGGCTGATGTAAACAAGACGTTGGCTAAGAAGGACATGGATGTTAAGGTTACTGACACAGCAAAGCAATACCTGATTGACGAAGGTTACGACAAGTCCATGGGTGCTCGTCCACTTCGTCGGGTAATTGAACGGGAAATCCGTGACAAGGTCACTGACTACTACCTTGACCACTTGGATGTAAAGCACTTAGTTGCCGAAATGCAAGATGGTAAGTTGGTAATTGTTGACGCTAAGGACGCTGTTGCTGATGACAGTAAGGAATACACTCCAGTTGACGACCAGCAAGACGATATGAAAGACGATGCTAGTTCAGACAAAGACTAGTTTAGCCTAATTAATAAAACGGGCCTCCTAGTGACGCAGATGCGCCGCCGGGAGGCTCGTTTTCGTTTACAAAAAGGTTTAGACTAAATAACTAGTTATGAAAAACGGAAAGAGAGATTCAATAATGAATCAAGAAGTTAAACGTGGTGATATCTGGTATGCCCACTTATCACCAGTAGTTGGTTCGGAACAGGGTGGTGACCGGCCAGTCGTTGTTGTTCAGAATGACGTTGGCAATCGTTTTAGCACCACGGTCATTGTTGCTCCAGTAACCACGCAAACCCAAAAAAGACGCTTCCCGACACATGTTCCGATTACTAAAGAAGTAACGGGAATTCCCAAGAATTCAGTGATCCTGCTTGAACAATTGCGGACCATTGATAAACAGCGGTTGATGGACAAAATTAACCACTTGGACGATGTGATGATGGCTCAAGTTGACCATATGCTGAAGATCAGCCTGGGACTAGTGGATTAATCCTTGCATAAAATCGTTATTAATGCGGTGAAGTTTATTGTCACTTCCCAGGTTAAGTTCGTACCCTAACCGTTGGGTGTCAATTTTATCCTGAACTATCACAATTCCCCGCTGGACAAAGCCAAAATCAGTCGCCAGGTGTTGGACGGGCTTATTCAATTTATGGGTATCCAAACGGAAGTTCTTCATTCCTTGCATTTGGCCAATCGTGAGCAGGTTGGAAAACATAAATTTAGAAAGGTGTTGACCGCGGAAGTCACTGCTAATGGCGAGACGGTGGATGGTAGCGTACGGTGCGTTTGGCTGGGCCCATTGTCCTTGATGAATGACCTGGTAAGATGGCTCGGGCGTTAGCTGCAGGGTTGCTGTGCCAGCGACTTGCTTACCAACCATCAAAACCCAGTTGTCTTGCCGTGCGATATCACTCATTAGTACTTGCCGGTTGGGATGGCCATCCTGCCACTGGGGACTGCCATAGGATTTCAAAAAGGCCTTAGCTTGGTCGATAATTTCCATAATTAAATCTAAATCGCGTGTTTGGCCGCGCCGTAGGTAAATAGCTGTCATAAAAGTTCACCTCTTGAATTTGTCCTTATTATTAGCGTATCTGAATAATATTTCAAATCACAGTAATTTCGTTTGGAGAATCATTGGTTCGTCCTGATGATTGAGTTAAAATATACGTAACTAATTGGATGGTAAAGGGGGTTATGCAATGCTTTTGACGTGGAACATTATCAAATGGCTATTAATTGCAATTATCCTCCTAAACGAAGTTGCCGCCATCTTTACCGTCTTCCGTGAAAAACGGGATATTGCGGCAACATGGGCTTGGCTACTGGTGTTAATGCTGATTCCAGTAATCGGCTTTATTTTTTACGCCTTTTTGGGGCGGAAACTACCACAACGGCGGTTGGAACGGATTAAGTCGCAAACCCAATTAAAACTTAAAAAGGCCGTTGACCGGCAAAAAATGCAATTTCAAAATATGCCCCGGCCGAAGCACTCCACAGTCCAAACGTATCGGCGGACGATTATGCTGTTTCAAAGTCTGGATAATGCCTTTTTGACCCGTCATAACCACGTTGACGTTTATACCACTGGTAAGGACTTTTTCGACCACTTATTTGAGGACATCGAAGCGGCAACCCAAACGATCAACATTGAATTTTATACCATTTACAATGATCAGATTGGTAACCAACTGCGGACGCTGCTGGAACAAAAAGCGGCCGAAGGGGTCGAGGTACGGGTTCTTTATGATTCATGGGGCTCGATGGGTGTTCGGAAGAGCTTTTACGACGGATTACGTAAACGGGGCGGCTATGCGGCACCATTCCTGATGACGCACAGTAACTTCGTTGATTTCCGGTTGAACTACCGTGATCACCGGAAGATCGTGACGATTGATGGTCAGATTGGTTACGTCGGGGGCTTTAATATTGGTGACCAGTACCTTGGACGTGTCAAAAAGTTTGGTCCATGGCGTGATACGCACCTGCGGATTGTCGGCGGTGGAGTATATAGCCTCCAGCAACGGTTCATCCGTGACTGGAACGCCACGATGAAAGACCCGACTGACCGGATTAGTCACTATGGTGTTTTCTTCCCCGAGATTAAAATTGATAAAAATCAACCTGGCAATGATACCGCCTTGCAAATTGTATCGTCGGGACCAGAAGCACCATTGGAAAATATCAAACTGGGTTACTTGCGGCTAATTAATGCGGCCACTGACCACATTTGGATCCAGACGCCGTACTTAATCCCAGATGATAGTGTGTTGGATGCCTTTCGGGTGGCGGCCCATTCAGGGATTGATGTCCGTATTATGGTGCCATGTAAACCGGACCACCCCTTTGTATATCGGGCAACGCAATACTATGCGCGTCAGTTAGCAAATGAAGGGGTCACCATTTACTTCTACCAAAAGGGATTCTTACACGCTAAGACGGTCATGGTTGATGGCAAGATGGCCTCCGTTGGGTCAGCGAACGTTGACTTCCGGAGCTTCAAACTCAACTTCGAAATTAACTCGTTTATTTATGATCTGGAAATGACTGACCACCTTGAGCAGATCTTTGTCAACGATATTCGTGATAGCCGTGTCATTACACCGGAAATGTTTGCGGGGATGTCACGGTGGTTACGTTTCAAACAGACCTTTTCACGCCTGTTTTCACCAATCTTGTAAGCTAGGGAGGCTTCATAATGACAATGCCATCAATCGGCTTGGCTATCTATTTACTCTTCGGAGGAATTGTGGCGGGCATCTTATCGTCCGCCGCGTCATTTGCCTCCCTCGCATCATATCCGTTACTGCTCAGTGTTGGCGTTGCGCCAGTGTATGCGAACGTCACTAATGACGCCGCATTGATCTGGAACAGCCTCGGGGCGGTCTTCGCCTCTGGTCGAGAGCTACATGGCCACTGGCGACAAGTATGGATATATGGATCGTTTACCGTCGTGGGGTCAATTATTGGCTGTTTTTGCTTGCTGGCCTTTCCAGGAAAGGTGTTTGAACGGGTCGTTCCGTTCTTTATCCTCATTGCTGGTGCGATGATATTGATTTCAGGAAAGCACCAGCCGGATTTGACTAAGCAAAAGCCGGAATGGCTAAAAGCCTTATATATTTTCCTGTTAATCATTGTTGGTGGTTACGCTGGTTACTTTGGTGCCGCTAGTGGGATCGTCATTCTGGTCCTACTGACTTACTTGACCGACGAAAACTTCTTGGTTTCTAACGCCATCAAGAATGCCGTCTGCGGGTTAACCAACCTCGTAGCTCTGATTATTTACTCCTTCCGCTCACGGATTTATTGGTGGTATGCTATTCCGATGGCGGTGGGGATGTTCATTGGCGGCTACTTGGGCCCCATTGTTGTCCGTCACGTTTCCGCCCGGTTAATGCGGTGGATAATCGCACTACTGGCAGTTACCCAAGCAATTATTTACTTCAAACAGGCTTATTTTTAATGAACTTTGACCGCAATTGGGCGGCCTTTTTTCGTTGCCAAAATAAACATTTGTTCGACGGCATATGTTACAATTAAAGCCGAATTTATTCTCGTAAGAAGGGGACGGATCAGCGTGGGAACTCTTAACTTTGTCTTAGGGACGGAAGCAATGGATCACCAACAGGTCTTGATTGATCAATTGGCGGACCAAGTACGGACAGCGCCACAACAAGACCAATTCTTTTACTTAGTGCCTAACCATATTAAATTTGAAACGGAAATCAATGTTCTAGCTGGTTTACGGCAACGGGCAGGCATTAATGACAGCGGCCGGTTTGCTTCTGACCGGGTGCAGGTTCTGTCCTTCAGCCGACTGGCGTGGTTCCTCATGCGTGATCAACCGGAATTCCAGCGGCCACGATTATCGCAAATTGGCATGGCAATGTTGGTGTCAAAAGTCGTTCAAGAGCATGAGGATGACCTCCACTTGTATGCATCTGAAGTGCACCAACCTGGTTTTATTCAAAAATTACGCGACCAGCTGACGGAATTACAAACGGCTAATATTGCCCCCGATGAATTCCAAGACATTATTTCCCGGGTAATAAATGAAAATGAGAACGTTAATCGGGCGTGGATCGCCAAGATGCAGGACGTTGCGCTCGTTTATCAAGCTTATCAGCAGCAGTTACAAAAGCATTTCCTATCCAGTGCTGAGCTCTACCATCAGCTTGCGGCCTTTTTAGCAGATCATCCAGCAACTAAGCATATGCACTTTTTCTTGGACCGGTTTGCCCAGTTTACCGCTAGCGAACAGGAAGTTGTTAATTCGCTAATCCTTCATGGGGCTTCTACCACCATTTCATTAAACCTTGATCGTGGGTACCCTGACCAAAATCATCCGGACTCCCAGGAATTACCAGCCTTAAATGACTTGTTCTACTCTGCAGCCATGCAGTATCGCCGTCTCTGGAAGATGGCGCAAGCTCACCCCGATCAGGTTGAACTGGTAAAGAACGTTATCTTTGCGGACCAACCGCGGGTAAGTACGAGCCTGCAACAAGTGGATCATTACTTTAAACGGTATGCCCAGGGGCCGCTCACGGACGAAGTGGGTGAACAACTTGCTGATCCACGGCAGGTCACCTTTTCAACGATGACTAACCGCCGGGCAGAATTGAATGCCGTTGCTACTAAGATCAGACAATTGGTTACCAGTGGTCGTTACCGTTATCGCGATTTCTTAATCTTAAGTCGTCACCTCGATGCTTATCAAACAATGATTGAACCCATTTTTGCTGCTCACCAGATCCCCGTTTTTGATGACCATGAGCGGAAAATGGACCAACACCCACTTGTGTTACTCCTGTCATCATTACTGGCCCTTCCGGAGCATAATTACCAGCTGGCGGATGTAATGCAGGTTCTGAAAACCTGGCTGCTCGTTCCGCGGACTGATAGTGGCGACTTAATGACCATTACTGATTTTCAGGAAGCTGTTTTTGCCACGGAAAACTGGTGCCTGAAGCATGGCATTAAAGGGAAGGGCGACTGGCAAACAACTAACCCAGATAAGATCAACCAGTTATGGCAAGCGCACGACGACAATCCCCGGCACCAGAAGGACCCGTCGTCAGCGGTGAATGTGTTAAACCGGCAATTGCTACTGGTCAAGGACTATGTACGGACCCAGCTGATTCCGCTGTTTGACCGCTTAGCTTCTGCAGCGGACGGGCAATCCTTGGCAACGATCCTGTTTAACTTCTTGCAGGATGCCGGCGTCACTGAACGGTTATACCAGTGGCAACAATACCAGAGTACCCGCGACCTGGACCTCGCTCAGCGGCCTCAACAGGTATGGGATACTTTCTGCCAAATTTTACAGGAATACGTGGATATTTTAGGGGACGAATCCATTCCAGACGGAAAAGGGCAAACGACCCTCGCCACCTTTAGTGAACTTTTACAGTCCGGCTTTGCGGCGGCTCAATATTCACAAATCCCCGCTACTTTGGACCAAGTCGTTATTTCTGAAACAGGGATTGTCCAGAGCTTGAATAAAAAGATCGTCTTTATGATTGGCTCAACAGATGATGTCATGCCGGAAATGCAAGACAATGAAGGACTGATCACTGACCAAGATAAAGAATTAATTGATAACTACTTAGATCACGATTACCAGTACTTACCAGGAGACGCCAACCAGGAACTCGCCAATGAACCGTTTGTCAACTACAGTGGTATGTTGACGGGTCAAGAACGGTTAATTATGACGGCGCCCTTAGCTAATAATGATGATCAAGAATTATCGCCGTCACCATACCTTACGGACATGGCTAATTACTTCCATCAGGCGGTGAGCTTCTACCCGTTGGCGACGAGTAAAGTGGGCCTGAACCATGCTGGATTATTCTTATCTGCTCCCCAAGCAAGTCTTAACCAATTAGTTCAGGTCGGACGACTGGCACGGGATCAAGCTGTCCAAGCTCATCAAACTGAGCAATTACCGCCAAGTTGGCATTTACTCGCCAGCCAACTGGTGAAGTTAAGTGCGGAACCTGGACAGGAACATCTGAAACAGCAGTTAGACCTTATCGCCCACGGCTTTAATTATGCCAATACAGTTGATAACCTTGGTCGTCAACTAGCCGAGGCCCTCTACTTACGGACCGCTCGTGATCGTAATGAACAGCACGTTCTCTATGCTTCGATTTCCCAATTGCAGGACTTCTATACAAACCAGTATGAGTACTTCTTAAAGTACGGCTTGCGTCTGCAAAAACGGGACCAGTTAGCAATGTCAACTGACCGGGTCGGCACGTTCTTCCACAAAGCGATGGAAACCTTTGTTAATCAAGTAGTGGCCAATAACCTGAACCTCAATGACCTTAGTCAAGACCAGTCACGGCTGCAAGACCTGATTAATCAGTCCTTGGCGACAGCGACCGATAGTCAGCCAGACATGGCCCGGCTAGCTGCTGGCTCTGCTCAAGCGGCGTTCCAATACCAACAGTTGCGGAGTATCGTGACGACAATGATTAAGATTCTGTGCAAGCAGGCCCAATATACGGGACTGCGACCATTTAAGACAGAAGCACAGTTTGGACGGATTGGGAGTCCTGACCACGTCAACTTGCAACCACTTGATTACCCGTTGAATAACGGTAATCGAATATACCTGCGGGGACGGATTGACCGAATTGACCGGTTAACTAACGGCGCCCCTGATCAAGACTTCTTGACCGTAGTGGACTATAAGTCTGGCGATCGTCGCTTTGACCTAACTTCTGCGTACTACGGAATTTCTTTGCAGCTATTGACGTACCTGAATGGTTTGCAAGCCAACCTTACCCAGCTGGAAGTCCCAAGTGCTCAATTGGCGGGAGCCCTATACCTGCACCTGGCTGATCCGAAGTTTAATTGGAATCGTAATCAAAAGAAGACCCTTGATGAATTAGAGCTAGCTGCTCACCAGTACAAGGGTATTCTGCTTGACCAGCCTAAACTACTGGATCAACTAGACCATAGTATCCAGGAACAACAGTCCGTGTTGTACCCATTACGGGTTACCAAAAAGGGGAGCATTTCGGCACGTAAGGACGCGTTGCTCGTAAATGACCAGCAGTTAAAGTGGTTGCAGGATCATAATCGCCAATTGATTATCAATGCCGGTAACCAAATTCTCAGTGGTGACCTCCACCTGAATCCGTACCGGCTAATCGAAGGTAGTAACCGCAAAACGGGACTCGACTATAGTGACTTCCTTGATATCTACCAGTTTGATAATATGCTGGACCAAAGTCGGTACCGGCAATTAAATCCACAAACGGCGGAAGAAGAATTTAAACAGGCTGGTCACAATGATGACCACCAGAAAGGGGAATAATCATGGCAGATTTTAAACCGACCCCGGCGCAACAGAAGGCCATTAATGATCGCCACCAGAACATCTTAGTATCAGCGTCTGCTGGTTCAGGAAAAACGGCAGTCCTGGTTCAGCGGGCGATCGGTCTAATCAAAGAGGGCATCGATGTTAACCGGCTTCTGATGGTGACGTTTACGGATGCTGCAGCGAAAAATATGCGTGACAAAATCCGGGCAGCCCTGCAAAAAGAGGTCACTGCAACGACTAACACAGCCCCGATGAAGCGGGCGATGGCTAAACAGATGAACCTGGTCGCAACTGCTGATATTAGTACGATCCATGCTTTTTGTTTGAAACTGATTAAGCGTTACTACTACCTCATTAACCTGGATCCACAGTTTAGACTATTGACGGATGACACTGAACGATTGCTTCTGCAAGAAGATACTTGGCAACAATT
>CALVFC010000054.1 GCA_944326735.1 uncultured Limosilactobacillus sp.
AACGGGACTGCACATGGACGATATCAAGCGCCTATTAGCTGTTCTCCAGCGGTTAGTTGATGCCGGCAACACGGTCCTGGTGATTGAGCACGACCTTGATGTGGTAAAATCAGCAGATTGGCTAATTGACTTAGGTCCTGAAGGGGGCGAAGCTGGTGGCTACGTTGTTGCTACCGGGACGCCAGAAGAAGTGGCCCAGGTGAAGGAAAGCTACACTGGACAATACCTCAAGAAAATGCTGGCTCGTGATCGGGAGTTACAACAAGAACATCAAAAGAAATGAAGTTAAAACCGGAGTGATGGTTAGCGAGGATGTAACCAGCTCCGGTTTTCTTTCGTATCAAAAGACACACCCGGCTTGATGTGCTACAATGGACAAGTATTTGAAAATAAAGAGGGGAAAAGAATGACCCAAAAGATGGAAGTTGTAATCATTACGGGGATGAGTGGCGCTGGTAAAACAGTTGCTGTTCATAGTTTTGAAGACCTTGGTTACTTTGTGTTCGATAACATGTTACCTAGCCTCGCGGAACGGTTTGTTGATGTCATGTTAGACTCCGCCGAATTTGATAAGATTGCGATGGTTATGGATTCACGAGCACGAAGCTTTTATGATGACGTCCTGCCGACAATCGATAAATTGCAGGAGCGCGATGATATTCGGGTGCGCGTTTTGTTCTTAGACGCTAACGATGAAAAATTAATTTCACGGTATAAGGAAACCCGGCGGTCGCACCCGTTAGCACCGCATGGCCGGTTATTATATGGGGTCACGCTTGAGCGGAAACTGCTCAGTAATTTAAAGAGTGAGGCCGATGTGAATATCGATACGACGACATTGACCCCCCGCAATTTAAAACTGCGGATTAATAAACTATTTGGTCACGGTGAGGGCAGTAACTTTTACGTCGAAGTAATGTCCTTTGGCTTTAAGTATGGTCTGCCTCTGGATGCGGATATTGTGATGGATGTACGCTTCTTACCTAATCCATTTTACGTCCCTGAACTTAAGCACCAGACTGGGAATGACCAAGCGGTTCAAGACTATGTCATGAACAGTTCGTTGGCGCAGAAATTTTACGTCCATTTTAAGTCGCTCCTGGAAACTTCTTTACCTGGTTACATTAAAGAAGGTAAAAGCAGCTTAACTATTGCTGTTGGGTGTACTGGTGGTCAACATCGTTCTGTCACGATTGCTAATAAGATTGCGCAAGACTTGAAGATGGATGGTTATACGGTCAACGTTCATCACCGTGATGTTGCTAAAGCACAATAAACGAGGAGGAATAAGATGTTTCGAAAGCCAAAGATAGTCGTCATTGGTGGCGGAACCGGTCTTCCTGTCATTTTACGCGGCTTACGAGATCAAAATGCAGATGTCACAGCGGTAGTTACCGTTGCTGATGATGGTGGTTCATCGGGAATTTTGCGGAATTACATTAATGTGGTGCCGCCTGGTGATATTCGTAATGTGTTGGTCGCATTATCTGAATTGCCTGACCTGTATTTGGATATTTTTCAGTATCGTTTTAAGACCAGTGACCAATTCTTGGCTGGTCACGCGATCGGTAACCTCATTATCTCGGCTTTGTCCGAAATGAAGGGTGGTATTTTTGACGCTGTTCAAGAATTAGCTGAAATGATGCAGATTCGCGGCCACGTTTTTCCGGTCGCCAATGAACCACTGACGCTGAATGCTGAGTTCATGGATGGTAGCAAACTCAGCGGTGAGTCGGAGATTACCAAGGCTCATAAGCAGATTAAGCGGGTATGGGTGACGCCATCGAATGACGAAGATGGTCACGAAGCCAAACCGGTACCAGAAGTTTTGGAAGCAATCAAAAATGCTGACCAGATTGTATTAGGCCCTGGTAGTTTGTTTACGAGTATTTTGCCGAACTTGATGATTCATGATGTTGCGAAGGCAGTTTGCGAAAGCAAGGCCGAAGTAATTTATATTTGCAATATTATGACGCAGAAGGGTGAGACCGATAACTTTACTGATGCGGACCATGTCCGGGTCTTAAACCAGCACATTGGTCACCGGTTTATCGATACCGTTTTAGTTAATATCCAGCCGGTACCGGATAACTACATCGATTTTCAAGAATGGAATGAAATTTCACAGCCGGTTGGTCACGACTTTCGTGGACTTCGTGATCAGGGTTGCCGGGTCATTTCGTCTAATTTCTTACGTTTACGGGATAATGGTGCATTTCACGATCGCGAATTGGTTGTGTCAGAGTTAATGAATCGTTTGCACCAGGTTCACGACTAAGGAGGTTTTCCCATGTCATACGCCAGTGAGGTTAAAAAAGAGTTAACGGGAATTAAAGTTCACCGTGATAATGCGAAAGCAGAGTTAATGGCACTGATTCGCATGAATGGGAGCCTCGGTTTAGCCAATCATTCTCTTCTATTAAATATTCAGACAGAGAACCCCGCAATTGCCCGGCGGATTTATTCGTTGCTGAAGGAGTTCTACCACGTTGAGAGTGAAATCGTGGTTCGCCGGAAGATGAAACTTAAGAAGAACAACCAGTATATTGTTCGCTTGCGATACTCAGCCCAGCGGGTGCTGGATGATTTAGGGATTCTTCAAGGATTGCAGATTAAGGAACGGGTGCCGATGAGTCTCCTCAAGAATGAGTGGATGGTCCGCTCTTATTTGCGGGGAGCATTCTTGGCGGGTGGCTCTGTTAATAACCCGGAAACGTCTCGTTATCATCTCGAGATATATTCCTTATATGAAGAACACAATGAAATGATTGCCCAAATGATGAACAAGTTTGGTCTTAATGCTCAAATGACTTCGCGGCGGAGCGGTTATATTGTGTATTTAAAAGAAGCAGAGAAAATTGCCAACTTTATGTCACTAATTGGCGCTACCAATTCAATGTTGCAGTTTGAAAACATTCGGATTGTGCGGGACATGCGGAATTCCGTCAATCGCCTTGTGAATTGTGAAAATGCCAATATGAATAAGATCGCGTCGGCATCCACGCGTCAAATTGAAAACATCAAATTAATTGAAGACCGGGTTGGCTTATCCAGCTTGCCGGATAAACTGCGAGAAATCGCTGAGACGCGGTTAGCCCATCAAGAGGTGAGCTTAAAGGAACTAGGGACGTTGGTTCCTGGTGGGCCGATCTCTAAATCCGGGGTTAATCACCGGCTTCGTAAATTAAATGCGTATGCTGACGAACTCCGATCAAAAATGACTGAATAAAAAAATCCCCGTACACTCAATTGTGAATGCACGGGGATTTATTATCTTAATTATTTAAGCTTGGAATTGTTTTCCATTACGCCATCGAGCAAACCATAGTCAACCGCTTCTTGAGCAGTGAAGTAGTGGTCACGTTCAGTGTCCGCTTGAATCTTCTCAATCGGTTGTCCCGAGTTCTTTGCAAGAATACCATTCAGCATCTTACGAGTCTTCAGGATTTCGGTAGCGGCAATTTCAATTTCAGTTTGTTGACCTTGCGCACCACCAGATGGCTGGTGAATTAAGACTTGTGAGTGTGGTAATCCAAAGCGTTTACCCTTGGTACCAGATGATACCAAGACACTAGCCATTGAGGCAGCCATCCCGATAACGATGGTTTGAACATCAGACTTAATGAAGTTCATTGTGTCGTAAATTGCCATCCCTGAGGTAACAACACCACCAGGTGAATTAATGTATAAGTAAATGTCTTTAGTTGAATCTTGTGCATCTAAGAATAATAGTTGCGCAACGATTGAGTTTGCCATGTCGTCTTCAATTGGACCGGATAACATAATGATACGATCCTTCAGAAGCCGTGAGTAAATGTCATAAGCACGCTCACCACGTGATGACTGCTCAATGACAGTCGGAACTAAATTCATAGTTTTTGGCCTCCTTGTAATTAGCACTCGTTAACATTGATTGCTAACGTATGTGAATACTATACTCGATTGGTCAAAAAAGGTCAAATGTTTTGTATGAAAAAATAAACGCCCAACTTGGTTGCGGTAATAGTAACCAAGTCGGACGTTACGCCTGACTAATTATTTGTTTAAGCCTTGACTAATTAAAGCAAGTTCAGTTGCAGCGCTTTCCTTATCTAAAGCGTTCCAGTTAGTAGCGTAAATCTTAGCAAATGCATCTTTAATTGACATAGTAAAAACCTCTTATTTCTAAGTTGTTAGTAAAAAAACAACTTGCTTATTTGTTGATTTAAGTTAACGGTTATATAGTAACCCACATTGGTATAGTTTGCAATACTTTTTATCACAGTATTTTTATAAGAAACATTTAAATTGGTCTAGTTCAAACTAAACAATGTAAAAATAGTAAAACAGTAAAATTTTAGTAAAATATCGAGACCAAACGAGGGGGTACTTGCTTTTTAAACCTGTGACCGGTATAATTGGACCGTTAATGAATTTACGTTAAATATTAAGGAGGCATGTACCAATGCGTAAAGCACACCCATACGGCGTTCAAGGTCGTCGTCCCGTTGCTCCTAAGTACAAGCGGGCACTCAAAGAAAAGAAGATTGAAGCTATTCGCAAGTGGGCTAAGGAAAAGCCAGCTGACGAAAAGTAAATTAAAAAAGGAACCGTACGCTGATGTATGGTTCCTTTTTTAGTGGTTGCGTTATAGGAAACAAAAAAGCCATCGCATACACGATGGCAAATAAAAAATGCGCCCCCCGGGAGTCGAACCCGGATCTCGAGAACCGGAATCTCACGTGCGATCCATTACACTAAGGGCGCATCAACAGTTATTATAATATCGTATGTCTTTGCAGAATGCAAGAGGCTAAAGTTAATTAATCACAATGATAACGTTTTCACAAGAAAATCTCATTTTTTTAAGGCGATTGAATAGACAATTTGCGGAAAGATGAGTATGATAAAGAGCGTAAGGTTTGTATTTGATTACTGAACCATTTTGTTTAGCAACTTATAGTTCACTAAGTAAATGTGATTAAGTAAGCAAGTACGCTAATTATGTTTTTCCTAAAGGAGGAAATTGCAGTATGACTGTAAAGATTGGTATTAATGGTTTCGGCCGTATTGGTCGTTTAGCATTCCGTCGTATTCACGAACTCAACACTGATGACATCGAAGTTGTTGCTATCAACGACTTGACTTCACCAGAAATGTTGGCTTACTTACTGAAGTACGACTCAACCCAAGGTCGTTTTGATGGCGAAGTTTCATCAACTGACAAGGGTATCGTTGTTGACGGTAAGGAATACCCTGTATACGCAGAACGTGACGCACGTAACATTCCTTGGGTAAAGAACGACGGTGTTGACTTTGTCCTTGAATGTACTGGTTTCTACACTTCTGCAGAAAAGTCACAAGCTCACTTGGACGCCGGCGCAAAGCGTGTTCTTGTTTCTGCACCTGCTGGTAACGTTCCAACTGTTGTTCCTGGTGTTAACCTTGACACTTTGAAGGCTGACGACAAGATCGTTTCTGCTGGTTCATGCACTACTAGTTGCCTTGCTCCAATGGCATACTGGTTAAACAAGAACTTCGGCATCAAGGTTGGTACTATGACCACTGTTCACGCTTACACTGGTAGTCAAGCTGTTCTTGACCAACCTCGTGGTAAGAAGTTCCGTAACAACCGTGCTGCCGCTGTTAACACTATTCCTCACTCAAGTGGTGCTGCTAAGGCTATCGGTCTGGTTATCCCAGAACTGAACGGTAAGCTTTCTGGTCACGCACAACGTGTTGCTGTACCTACTGGTTCATTGACTGAACTTGTTACTATCCTTAACAAGAAGGTTTCAATTGATGAAGTTAACGAAGCTATGAAGAAGGCTTCTGAAAACAACCCAGCTTACGGTTACACTGAAGACCCAATCGTTTCAAGTGATATCATCGGTTCTACTTTTGGTTCAGTATTTGACCCATCACAAACCGAAATCATGGAAGGCGAAGACGGTACTCAATTAGTTAAGACTGTTGCTTGGTACGACAACGAAAACGGCTTCACTTGCAACATGATTCGGACTCTGCTTCACTTCGCAGAACTTTAATCTGATTGTAAATAAGCTAAATGAAAGGTGGGAGGAGGAGACTCCGACCACCTTTTTCTTAACGAGAAGGAGGAAACATAATCCATGGCTAAATTAACTGTTGAAGATTTACCTCTTGAAGGTAAAAAGGTATTAATGCGGGTTGACTTCAATGTTCCGATTACCGACGATGGCAAGGTTGGCGATGACAACCGGATCGTTGCCGCATTACCAACTATTAAGTACGTAATTGACCACAATGGTAAGGCAATCTTATTCTCCCACTTGGGCCGGATTAAGAAGGAAGAAGACAAGCCAAGCAAGTCCCTCAAGCCAGTTGCTGAACGACTTTCTAACTTGTTAAACAAGCCTGTTATCTTTGTCCCAGTTACTGAAGGTAAGCAATTGGAAGATGCCATCAACAATATGAAGGATGGCGAAGTATTACTTGTCCAAAACACCCGTTACGAAGATGTTAAGGATGGCGAATACGTCAAGCGTGAATCCGGTAATGATCCTGAATTAGGTAAGTACTGGGCTTCCCTTGGTGATGTTTATGTTAACGATGCCTTTGGTACCGCTCACCGTAAGCATGCTTCTAACGTCGGCATTGCTACCAACATGCCTGGTAAGGCAGCCGCTGGTTTCTTAATGGAAAAGGAAATCAAGTTCTTAGGTGACGCTGTTGATAATCCACAACGTCCATTCGTTGCTATCCTTGGTGGTGCTAAGGTTTCTGACAAGATTGGTGTTATTGACCACCTCTTGGACAAGGCTGACAAGATCATCATCGGTGGTGGAATGGCTTACACCTTCTACGCAGCTAAGGGCATCAAGACTGGTGACTCTCTTGTTGAAAAGGACAAGATTGATGTTGCTAAGCAAATCTTAGACAAGGCCGGCGACAAGCTGGTATTGCCAATTGACAACGTTGTGGCTGATAAGTTTGACAACGATGCTAACACCAAGGTTGTTGAAGGCGACATTGATGATGGCTGGATGGCTCTTGACATCGGTCCAAAGACAATTGCTGAATTCGAAGATGTTTTGAAGGACGCTAAGACGGTTGTTTGGAACGGACCAATGGGTGTCTTTGAAAAGCCTAACTTTGCTAAGGGAACCCTTGCCATTGGTAAGTTCTTGGGTACCTTAGACAACGCAACCACGATTGTTGGTGGTGGTGACTCAACTGCCGCTGTTAAGCAATTAGGTGTTGCTGACCAATTGACCCACATTTCAACTGGTGGTGGTGCTTCACTGACCTACCTTGAAGGTAAGGTATTGCCAGGAATTGCCGCTATTTCTGAAAAGTAATTTCAATTAAGATATAATGAAAGGGACTAGGAGCATTGTCTTAGCCCCTTTTGTTATTTTAAATATTGAAAGCGAAATGCTTCATAGGAGGGATTAAAGTGCGTGTACCAATCATCGCTGGTAATTGGAAAATGCATAAAACGGTGGCGGAATCAGTCGATTTTGTTAACCAAGTTAAAGACCAGCTTCCTCCAGCCAATGAAATAGAAACGGCCTTAGCGGGACCAACTCTGTCGTTAGTATCAATGCATAACGCGGCGATCGGCTCTCCGTTAAAAATTGCCGCTGAAAATTGCTACTATCAAAACGAGGGCGCATATACCGGTGAAACCAGCCCGACAGCGTTATATGAGGCCGGAATCCATCACGTTATCTTAGGCCATTCGGAACGGCGCCGTTACTTTCATGAAACGGATGAAATTATTAATAAAAAGATTAAAGCGGCCCTCGCTGCGGGACTGTGTCCAATTGTCTGTTGTGATGACACAATGGGTCGTCGGGTTGCTGGTAGTAAAGTGCACTGGGTGGTTAACCGCATTCTACTGGATGCTAAAGGACTATCAGCAGATGATATTTGCCGGGTCACTTTTGCCTATGAGCCTAGTTGGGCAATTGGCACTGGCCAGAGTGCTGATCCTTCGCAAGCGGCAGAAGGGTGTTATCTGATTCGGCAAACGATTAGCTATATGTACAATCGTGATGTCGCAGACAATGTCCGAATCCTGTATGGTGGTAGTGTTACCATCGATAATATTCATCAATTAATGAATAATCGTGATATTGATGGGGTCCTCGTTGGTGGGGCTAGTTTGGACCCACAAACATTTTTACAATTAGTTAACCACTAAAAGCTTGTTTTTAGTTGCACATAATAATACAATTAACAGTGGAATTTGCCTTCCAAATATAAGACAGAGGAGAGATTCATCAAATGTCACTTATTACAGATATTTATGCACGTGAAGTTCTTGATTCA
>CALVFC010000055.1 GCA_944326735.1 uncultured Limosilactobacillus sp.
GGCCAAGCTTGATATCGGTCCCCCGTCCGGCCATGTTAGTAGCGATCGTAACCGCACCCTTTTGACCAGCGTTCTTGATAATATCGGCTTCCTTGGCGTGGTTCTTCGCGTTCAAAACAACGTGCGGAATATGTGCCTGATCCAAGAGGTGGGACAGGTATTCAGAAGTTTCAACCGCAACGGTCCCGACCAGAATTGGTTGACCCTTGGCATGTAACTTCTTAATCCGTTCAACAACCGCATGAAACTTGCTCTTCAGTGTTGGATACAGCAGGTCAGGCTCATCCTTCCGAATAACTGGTTTGTTAGTTGGAATGGTGATGGTTTCCATGTTATAGATTTCCCGGAATTCTTCTTGTTCGGTCTTTGCCGTCCCGGTCATTCCGGCCAACTTACTGTACATCCGGAATAAGTTCTGGTAAGTGATGTTAGCCATGGTCTTGTTTTCTTCCTGGATTTGGACACCTTCCTTGGCTTCAATCGCCTGGTGCAACCCATCGGAGAAACGCCGACCTTGCATAACACGTCCAGTAAAGGAATCAACGATTAAGACTTCGCCGTCAGTAACCACGTAATCCTTATCCTTCAACATAATGTAATTGGCCCGCAAAGCCTGGTCCAGGTGGTGGGTCAAAGCTGTGTTTTCAGGATCATAGAGGTTCTTAAGGTTAAAGTACTTTTCAGCCTTCTGAATTCCCGTATCGGTCAAGGCAACCGTCTTAGATTCCAGGTCAATCTTGTAGTCAACTTCGTTCTTCAAAGTCTTAACAAAACGATCGGCTTGCTTGTACAGCTTAGATGTTCCCGTACCAGGACCCGAAATAATCAATGGGGTCCGCGCTTCATCAATTAAAATGGAATCCACTTCATCAACTAAAGCGTAGTTCAATCCCCGTTGAACCTGGTCTTCTTTGTAAACGGCCATGTTATCACGCAAGTAATCGAACCCAATTTCACTGTTGGTCGAGTACATAATGTCAGCCTTATAAGCCTCGCGTTTTTGTTCAGGGCTCATTTCAGAGTTGTTAACCCCAACGCTGCAGCCTAACCAGTTATACAGCTGGCCCATTTCAGTTGCATCACGTTTGGACAGGTATTCGTTAACCGTAATAACGTGAACACCCTTCCCCGAAATGGCATTCAGGTATACGGGCATTGTCGCCGTCAACGTCTTCCCTTCACCAGTCTTCATTTCGGCAATGTTACCTTCGTGGAGCACAATTCCACCCATGATCTGGACATGGAATGGATACAGACCCAAGACCCGCTTAGCACCTTCACGGGCAACCGCAAAAGCTTCTGGAAGCATATGGTCCAGTGTTTCACCTTTTTGGTACCGTTGACGGAATTCTTCCGTTTTTGCCTTTAATTGATCATCACTTAAAGCCGCCATTGGTTTGGCGTATTTTTCGACTTTATTTGCGATCTTATTAATCCGCCGTAATTCACGGCGATCGCTTTCAATCCACTTTTTAAGAATATTGGCCATAAAAGCGTCCTTCCTAAATTTGATTGCTTGATTAGTTTTTTGCGCTACTCAAGCCAATTATGATTTATATTCTAACCTTAATATTTTAACACGCTTAGAGTGGAATGAAAATGAAACGCTCATCATTTAAAACAAAAAAGACTGCGGATCAATCCCGCAGTCCAGTAGTTAATTTATTCGGCTTCAATCAGACCATACCGGCCGTCCTTACGACGGTAAACGATGCTTGTCCCGTTAGTACCAGCATCTTGGAATACAAAGAAGTCATGCCCAAGCATGTCCATTTGCAGAACCGCTTCTTCTGGGTCCATTGGCTTCAATGAAATTTGCTTAGTCCGAACGATCTTCAAATCGTCATCACTAGCTTCGTCATCATCGGAAGGTACAAATTCAATGTTCTTCAGACCCTTTTCACGGGATTTCCGGTTAACCTTGGTCTTGTACTTCCGAATTTGCCGTTCCAACTTATCCGTTACTAGATCAACACTTCCGTACATATCGTTGGAAGTTTCTTCAGCACGTAAAGTTAAGTATGGTAATGGGATAGTCACTTCTACTTTGTAAGTACGGCTTGGGTATACCTTTAAGTTCACATGTGCAGTAGCTTCAACACTATCCTCAAAGAACTTTTGCAGTTTGCTGATCCGCTTTACCACATAATCACGGATTGAATCAGTAACTTCGATGTTTTCGCCACGAATATTGAACTTTAACATTGTACTTCTCTCCTTTCAGTCAAGCTATTGGCTTGATCTGATATCAGAAGGACCACTCTTCTCATATCCTGTCTCTATTATAGATTAGTTCAGTGTCAGACACAAATCCTTCTAGTGATCATTTACTGATTCTTAACGCGCTAATGATAAAGTCTTCACATTTTGGCATCCCGCTTGCCACAAGAGGTCTGCTGCGTGGTATATGGTTCGGCCAGTCGTATAAACATCATCGACCAACAGAATGCGTTGACCAGTAACACGTGCCCCCTTGCTTAATTTAAATGGTTGTTCGCTAGTTAACCGTTCCTGTCGCGTTCGTGACGACTGCCGCCCCTTATGAGCGTCAATCGTGACCAGTAACTGGTGGAACGGCACCCCTTCCAGAAAGCCCTCAACTTGATTGAAGCCCCGCGTCTGTATAGTAGTTTTCGAGTCGGGAATCGGTACTAAAAGTTCATATTCTTCCTGTTTAATTGCTGTTTGCATTACTTGTTGAAATACCATTCGCAGTTGATATAAACCTTGGAATTTATACAGGCGCATGTACTCTGCCATCGCTTCATTGTAATGAAACAGTGGGCGGTGGTGCAGAAACTGGCCGTACTTATTCTGCCATGCCTGACATTCACTACAAAGTGGTTCATCATCGATTGAATGCCCACAACCCGGGCAACACCGTGCGTCTAAATGGTAAGCACTAAAACGTGCCCGACAGTCATCGCATATTACTTCCTGGTGACGAGCAATTGGCAAGAACAGTTCAGTCATACAGAAGTGCACATTTAATTGCCGGCTACAAAGAAGACAATTCATGCCGTAAGCGCCGTCCCTTCCGATTCATCAAGCTGATTTGGCGACGAGCATCATTAACAGAACGTGACAGTGCCCCTACCCAAAAGGCCACTGTTCCCGTTGGTCGGGTAACAGACCGCCCAGCTCGTCCCGCAATCTGCACCAGTGCAGAAGATGAAAAAACAGCGTCATCGGCTCCCAATACATAGACATCAATCTCTGGAAAAGTAACCCCCCGTTCCAAAATGGAGGTGGTAATTAAGAAATCATAATCACCATTCCGCATTGCTTGCACCTTTTCAATCCGTTGGGGATCAGCAGCGTAAACGGTCGTAAATTTGCTTTCTGTGAGGTAACGGCGCAGTACTTGTTCAACCAGTGGTAAGTCATCAATATGAGGGATAAATAACAGGCACTGGTGGCGAGCACGTAAAGTGGCCTTAATTGATTGGATGAGCGTTAGGGGCAGCATTCCGCGCTCCATGTTTCGCCGCCATCGTGGAGCGAGATTTACCTTGATTTGCGGTAACAAATAACCATGATAACGCAATGGCAAGTAATGTGCCTGCAGCTGGTGACGGTGAATTTGCTGTTCCAACGCCCTCCCCGGTGTCGCGGTCATAAACAGAATTCCTCCAGACCTTTTGACTGCATTATTAGTGGCAAATAATAGGGCCTGGTTAGCAGCGTATGGGAATGAATCGACCTCGTCCACAATTAGATTGTCAAACGCGTGGTAAAAACGCAGTAATTGATGAGTGGTACATATTGTCAATTGGCGATATTCATAAGGATCATCGTTACGCCCATGTAGCAAAGCAACAGGGATATTAGCGAATGCCGCCTGTAACCGGGGAAATAATTCTAGACAGACGTCGACGCGCGGTGAAGCGATGGCAACCCGTTCACCACGCGCCAATGCGTGAGCAATACCGGCAAAAATCATTTCCGTTTTTCCGGCACCCGTAACGGCCCATAACAGTTGCCGCTGGTGGTTAGCCATTCCCCGATCAATTGCCTGTGAAACGCGTTTCTGCAGTGGTGATAGTTGCCCTGACCATGTTAAAATCGAAGTTGGCAGAGTAAAGTGATTGGGTTCGTCCAGGTGCCCATAGTATTCTAATGACGACGCGCGCCCTAAATTAAAGCAGACCGGACAATAGTAGTGATTATTGGGAAGCTGACTATTGTCCCAACTACTGGTTTGACCACAACGATAACAATAAATGCTGTCGCCATTTCTTTTAACGGTTGGCATAATTTTTAAATTGGGGATGCTGATGTGCTGAACCTCTTCAGCAGTCAGTAGTACTCGTCGTCCATAAAAATCTGTTTCCTGCATAACTCAACCCCCTCACTAGCTATAAACGAAAAAAATCACTTTTTGCACGTAAGGAAGTTAAAAATGTCAGAACCATTTCTCACCATTAGTAAAAATACCAGTTTTGAAATGACCATCAAAAAATCACGCTTCATTTGTACCATTGCCCGCATTCAAAATGAAGACGAAGCCCAAAAGCTAATTACCCAAGTTAGTGCTGACAACCGCAAGGCCAACCATAACTGCTTTGCCTATATGATAGGAGATCGTGACCAGGTCCAACGGGAAAGCGATAATGGCGAACCAAGTGGAACAGCGGGCGTGCCAATTCTCGAAGCACTCCAGTTGGCCAAAATTCATAACGTTATTGCCATTGTGACCCGTTACTTTGGTGGCATTAAGCTCGGCGCTGGCGGCTTAATTCGGGCATATAGCAATGTCACCACTAATGCCATTCACCAAGCAGGCTTAGTACAGCGGGTCAAGCAAATGACTTTAGCAATCACTTCATCATATGCTCAACATAACCAACTAACCTACTATCTACAGGAACACAATATTCAGGTTGCCGATGAACAATATGCAGTCGATGTCACTACCAGTGTTTACGTCGACCAGGACAAGCTAAAATCATTAATAGCCGACTTAACTAACCAGTTCAACGACCAACTGACGATTACTAAGGGCACAGAACGTTATAATGAAGTCCCCTATCAAACAACGGATTAAATAAAATAACTCAGTGTTCCAAGATGGATCACTGAGTCACTGACATTTAAAGAACCGCTTCAACAATGTTTAAAATCACGATTAGTCCAAGTAAGGCAGTTACCAGAATGACAACCCGTTTAGCACGGCGGTCACCAGCCTGGAGTGCTGACCAGTGGCTAGTCACGAGGGCAGCTAATAGGCAGGCACAACCAATAATGCCCATTAATCCAGAGTGGAAGCTAGCATGTTTAATAGAAAAGCTGGCAACTAGGAAGAGCCCGATAACGAGCAACAACGGGCTGGTGAGTCTCTTAAAATTCATAGTTAATTCCTTTCGATCGGGGTTATGGCATCAGTTAATAACATTATAGCGTAGTACACAAAGGGCTCTAGTGTTCGGGGAATCCGAGCGCTAGAGCCCTCTTTGTGCTTGTGGGTGGTGTGAAGATGAAGTCATAAATAACATCTGTCGCGCGCCCTTTGTATTTATTCATGTAGATGATAGTTATATGAAGCAACAACAATGTTCTGCCGCGAATTAAGAACCGTCCGCAAACGGACACTGGTCTGGTTATGCAAGGCCAATTGCCATGGATGTTTAGGAATAAATTGCGGAACGAGCACAGTTGTTGAATAGTTCCGGGCCGCTGCCCGTTTGGCAATGACGTCAACGAACCGTAACGTTGGTTTAGCAATAGACCGGTAAGAGGAGTGAATATCAACAAACCGGACATCCGGGAACTCAGCCTTAAACTCATTGGCCGTCTTATGTTCCTTCCCCGGATTCTCATCAAATGACACGTGCATTGCGATGACGTAATCACCAATCGAGCGAGCATAGTTAATTGCTCCCCGCGTTACCCGGGTAACATTACCAACCAACACAATCACGGTCGCACCATCATAATCGTGAAGCTGCACCTTAGTCTTTTCAGCAACCCGTAACTGCTTAGCAACCTTGATGTAGTGACGGTGAATAGCATGGAACATCAACATCAATGCTGGCATGATGATTAAATAAGGCCATACATTGCTAAAGTGTTGCCAGAACAAGGCCAAAACCAGGCAAAGGGAAATAACAGCCCCCACAAGGTTAATAATGGCCTTACCGATCCACCAGCCGTCACGCTCACGGGACCAGTGAATAATCATTCCCGACTGTGATAACGTAAATGGCACAAAGACCCCGACAGCATACAGCGGAATCAGCATGTTGGTCTTACCATGGAAAATTAGGATCAGGATAATTGCCCCGATCGCTAAGGAAATAATCCCGTTAGAGTAGCCCAAGCGGTCACCACGGTCCATAAAGGCGTGTGGCATGTACTTATCCTTAGCCATATTGAAGGACAAAATTGGGAATGCGGAAAAACCAGTGTTAGCGGCAACCGCCAAAATCATTGCGGTTGAAAGCTGCAATAGGTAGAAGCCAATTCCGTGACCACCAAAAATGGCAGCACCGATTTGTGACAGCACAGTAGTCTTACTATTTGGCACAATCCCTAAGTAGAAGCCAAAGAAGATAATGGCAATGAAGAAGAACGCCAAAATACTACTCATGATTGCTAAGGTCGTTGCGGCATTCTTTGCTTTCGGTTTATTGAAGTTTGGTACCGCGTTGGAGACCGCTTCAACCCCCGTCAGTGAGGAAGAACCAGCTGAGAAAGCCCGAATAAACAGAACAAAGGTCATTCCGGCAACTGGACTACCATAATCTGCTGGTGCCTGATAGTGAACGTGCCCAGACATGATATCATAAGCACCCCAAGCAATCATGACAAAGATCATAACAACAAAGAAGTAAACTGGGATCGTCAGGAAGTTGGCACTTTCACTCATCCCCCGCAAGTTCATAATCATGATCAACAACACAATAATGACGGCAATCGGGACCGAGTATGGATAAAGTGCTGGGATCGCTGACGTGATCGCTTCCGTTCCAGAAGTTGTTGAAACGGCAACAGTCAACATGTAATCAACTAACAGTGAACCACCGGCAATCAGGCCACCGTTACTTCCCCAATTGCGGGTAGCAACAACGTAGGCGCCACCACCACTTGGGTAGGCATGAATAATCTGTTGGTATGACAAAGTAATTGCCAGCAACAGGACTAACACAATGGCCGCAATTGGAATCGAGTACCACATTGCCATTGCTGAGAGGGTCACCAGGACAGTAGTAATCTGTTCAGGACCATATGCAACAGACGAAATCGCGTCTGACGACAGCATGGCAAGTGCCTTAAATTTAGTTAAGTGTGTTTGACCTTCATCTAAGGTCTTGAGGGGCTTTCCAATTAACACCCGTTTAATATAACGCCACATACTATCCTCCTACATAATAGGAATCTTTTTTAGTTTAACTGGATAATAATACAATTAATCACGATGCTTTTCAACGCTTATGCATTAGGATGACAATCCTGATCAGTTTGGTCAAAATCCCGTTGAACGCGCTGGTTAACTCGATAAGCATCCGGATCAACATTCGCCGTGTGCGAGTGCAATGCCCAAACATAAAAGAGCAAAGACACAACAATAATAACGACGAAGTCCCATGGGTATGGCAGCCAATTACGACCACCAAATCCTTCACTACCAACATACGAAATGGCAGCCATGAAAATCATATAAGCAATTAGCCAGTTTGCGGACCGTGATTGTTCTTTCCAGTCGCTATGATGGTAACGCAATTCATAATACAAGTACACCGGAAGACCAATTAAAATGACCAAAATCACTTGAATCGTCGTTGGCCACATTGTCCAGTAAATTGCCAGACCAGTGAGCACAAAGGCCACCGGTGCCAACCACTTCATATAATTAGGATGGAATGGTCGTTCAAGGTCCGGTGCCATGGCCCGCAGTGACATCACTGTGACCGGCCCCGTCAGGTAAGCAATTAGGGTGGCGCCGGTAATAACCGTTGCCAACAGGCTCCAATTACGGAAAGTATTCAAAATCAGTGTTGCCAGGACAAGGTCGGCAACCATCGCAAAGCGGGGAATCATGTACCGCCGTTGAAGTCGTCCCAGCCACTGGGGCAAGTGTCCGGTATGGGTCATGGCCGCCAGCGCTCGTGAAGCAGTCGCTACGAAGGCCACCCCGGTCCCAAATGGTGAAACAAAGGCATCCATGTACAAGAGGATTGCTAACCAGTTGAGGCTTAAAAGCATGGCAATGTCAGCAAATGGCGACGTAAAGTTAATCCCGTGCCAGCCATGAACAGCTAATAATGATGGGGAAA
>CALVFC010000056.1 GCA_944326735.1 uncultured Limosilactobacillus sp.
GAAGACCCCATCACCTAATTCCAGGATGGAAACATCGAAGGTCCCACCACCGAGGTCGTAAACCAGGATCTTTTCATCCTTATCCTTCTTGTCCAAACCATATGCCAGTGAGGAAGCAGTTGGTTCGTTGATGATCCGCTTAACATCAAGGCCAGCAATCTTACCAGCATCCTTAGTAGCTTGACGTTGAGCATCGTTAAAGTATGCAGGAACAGTGATAACGGCCTTATCAACGGTGTCACCAATGTAGTCTTCAGCGTACTTCTTCAGGTATTGAAGAATCATTGCAGAGATTTCTTGTGGGGTGTACTTCTTACCATCGACTTCTACAGTGTATCCTGCTTCACCCATGTGACTCTTAATAGATGAAATGGTGTTTGGATTGGTGATTGCTTGCCGCTTAGCAACTTCACCAACTTGCGTTTCGCCATTCTTAAATGCCACAACAGATGGGGTTGTCCGACTACCTTCTGGATTGGTAATAATCTTTGGTTCCTTACCTTCCATTACGGCAACCGCTGAGTTAGTAGTACCTAAATCAATACCAATAATTTTGTTACTTGCCATGTTTTCTTCCCTCTTTATAATTTATTATCTAGTTTATTGTGTCACAACAACCATTGATGGTCGTAAAACTCGATCTTTCAGCTGATAGCCAGCTTGCAAAACCTTTGCAACGGTATCTGGCTTTTGATCACCCTGCACTGGAACAGTTTGCACTGCCTGGTGGAGGTTCGGATCAAAGGGTTTCCCTTCAGCCTCAATCTCAGTAATGCCATGATCCTTCAATGCTGCCACCAAGTGATCATGGGTCATTTGAATTCCCTTCATCAACTGTTTACCGTTATCATCGGTCACTTTGATCTGGAGGGCTCGCTCAAGATTGTCTAACACTGGTAAGATGGACTTTGCTAAATCTTGTCCATCATACTTCAAAATTTGAGCACGTTCCTTATTAAAACGTGTGGTCATATTTTGAATTTCTGCCTCTGCCCGCAGGTACTGGTCATCTTTGTCATCAAGCTTCTTTTGCAAATCAGCCACCTGTTTTTGAAGTTGTTCTTCTTTAGATGGTGCCTGTGCTTTTTTGGCAGTGGCCTTTTGTTGACCAGCTGCCTGCTTGGTTTGACTAGTTTGCTGCTTTTGTGGTTCAGCAGACTTTGCGTCTTCCTTCTTAGCCACTATCTTCGCCTCCTATGAATCATAAAAATGACGATAATAACCTAACAATCGTTTAGCTAACTCCTGACGAAAGGCGTTCACAATCCCAATCGTCCGCGAATATGGCATCCTCGTCGGACCAAGAACCGCGATGATTCCCTTGCCATATTGATCAACGTCGTAAGTGGCAGTGATTAAACTATAATCATCCAACACTTGATTATCCGCAATTTCGTTCCCGATCCGGACATGAACACCACCATCAGGCTTCGAATCTGCATCCAATAAGTGCGACAAACTGTCGCTCTGGTCTAACAAGCGGTAAATTGTTTGCAGGTCATGCGGATCTTGATGATCGGAGAAGCCAAGCAGGTTCAACCGACCACCAACGTAGAAACGCTCCCGAGCAGCATTCTTCAAGACACTGTCGAAGATATCCAGGAATCCTTCAGGGCTCTCCAGGTAGTGCGTCACCTCAATTGGAATATCAGTATTAAGACGCTTGACAACCTCAGATAACTCCTGACCGACTAATTGATCATTAATCAGCCGGACCACTGATTCAATTGCCTCAGTATCAACATTCCGCGGAAGGGTGAACGATTGGCTCTCAACATTACCAGAATCAGTAACGAGAATAGCGATGACTTTCTGGTCGCCTAGTGGAACCAACCGGAAGCCACTTAGTCGCACATCAGCCTGCTCAGGCTTCAATGCAAAGGCCGTGTATGAAGTCAAGTTCGAAAGGATATCAGCAGAGTGAGAAACAATTTCGTCAATCTTTTGATAGTTATCTCCTAACGAATTTTGAATGACTAACAAATCATTATCCGTCACTGCCGATGGATCAAGAAGGTGGTCAACGTAATAACGATACCCCTTCTTTGATGGCACCCGTCCTGACGAAGAATGTTGTTTATTAATCAAGCCATTCTTTTCTAAGACCACCATTTCGTTACGAACCGTTGCGGAACTAACCTTAAACGGTAGTTGCTCGACCAAGTGCTTTGACCCAACCGGTTGACCTGTCGACGTGTATTGACGTACAATCGCTTGCAGGATCTTCTTTTGACGCTGTGTTAGCATTATTATCACTTCCTTTTAGCACTCCAATAGTTCAAGTGCTAAACACACTGTATAATATACCAATCAGTGTCCTAAAAGTCAAGAAATGTCAAAGTTATTTTCAAGGAGATTATTCCATGAAGCATAAAGAGCACCGTTATGTCCAACCACACAACGTTCGTGAGGCCATGGAGCTGATTCAAAAGTTGTTTAATCAATACCGGAATGCCCCCCTCACCCGCGAATTGTTGGATTATCATAACAACCTTGTTCACCGTCTAAACGATGATATTCATGATGCCGCTGTTAAGGAAGGTGACCCTAAGCAACTGGAACAGCTAGCCAACATGGCCGATGTGATGCGGCGATGGGTCAGTATTCGCTTATCGGGCCGTCCCTTTGAAGCCAAGATGCGTCACTTTAAGTTATATTCCGATGGCGGGACTAAATTTAAGCGTAAAGTTCATAAGATCAAGGGTACTGGCAATCATCGAGCCAGTCGGCATTAGAGACCGCGTAATACGGAAAAGAGCTCTAGGGTTCGATCAATTCGAATCCTAGAGCTCTTTTTTGTGTTTGTGACAGTCTCGCAACACCAATATTTTTTATTTAACAATTTGATGGTCAATCACTGGTATGTTAGCAAGACACTTTTCAGAGTCGACCTGGTCCTGCTTTAATTGGGCAACCAGACCCGCAGCATCATTAAACTTAACTTCTCCCCGCAGTTTAGTAATCCACCGTACTTGAACCGGTTCACCATAGATCATCTCGTGAAAATCAAATAGATTGATCTCCAAAGTCTTGTGGGGGGCCTTACCAAAAGTAATGTTATAACCGACACTCGCCATGCCACCAATCCATGGGCCATCAGCGATTTTTAATTGAACGACGTAAACGCCGACTGCCGGGATCCACTGGTGCTGTGGCCACTCAATATTGGCCGTTGGGAATCCCAGTGTCCGGCCCCGTGCTAAGCCATGAACTACTAAGCCAGTCGTAATGTAGTAATACCCCAGTTGTTGATTAGCTTCTGCAATCTGACCATTATCCAGTAAATGCCGAATCGCCGTCGAACCAATCTTATGTCCATCTGGTGTTGCTAACTTAGGGACAGTGATGACATCGAAACGACCATGAGCATATCCAGGTAATTTTTGCATGTTAGCCACATCTTTATGCCCATAGGTGTGGTCAAAGCCGGCAACCACAACTTGGGGATGGAGAGCCATGAGAAAATGATCAACAAAGGATTGTGGTGACAGGGCCGCAAACTGAGAAGTGAAGCTCATTAGATATACGCGGTCCACCCCCAACTGGGCTAACAGATCAACCTTCCGTTGCGCCAATGATAAGTAACGATAACCACCAGGATATTCTTGATAAACAATTCCCGGGGCATGATCATACGTGAGAACTGCTAGTGGAAGATGCCGTTTATCAGCTTCCTGCCGGGCCTGCAAAATAACCTGCTGGTGACCACGATGAACACCGTCAAAGAACCCCATTGCTAACACAACCGGTTCATTAGGCACGTTATTCTTTTTAAGGGGATAGTGCAGCCGAATCACTTCCATCGTGATGACCTCCTAATTCAATCGCAACATCGTTTGTGGCTTGTAGTTTTGTCCATCCGCATCAATGTGGTAAATGGCCTTAACCTGATTATTATATACCAACGCAACGGTTTCGGCATCAGTGGCTAATTCACTCTTTTTAAACCATGAGCCGTGCTGCATATAGTGCCACTGGTCCGTAGTAAGGGTAACATGCGCATAATCACTAAAGACCGCATCCAAGGGGTAAATTAACTTAGAAAGGCTCTGGTTGGCTAAGGCATTTTGAACGTCATCTAGGCTGAGAGTATCTGCTAACGTGAAGCCACCGCTCTTGATACGCGTCAACGAACTCATTGTTCCCGGGAAACCCAGTTGCCGCGCTAAAGCAACCACGAGCGTCCGAATATATGTCCCCTTCCCACAGGCAACTCGAAAAGTAACCCGTTGCGTCTGGCTTTTATCATCATACTTCGTTCGCAACAACTTAAATGAGTCGACATGAACAGTCCGCACTGGTCGTTCCACGGTTTCACCGGCACGGGCATACTCATACAGACGCTTGCCGTGAACTTTCACCGCCGAATACATGGGCGGTTGTTGACGCACCTGACCAGTCAATTTATCCATCTCATTTTGAATGGTCACACTCTTAATTGCACGCGGTACAATCGCGGTTTCAATCACCGCTCCATCGAGGTCTTCCGTTTCGGTGGCTTTACCAATTAATAATTCTCCTTGGTAAACCTTTCCGGAAGCCATCAGGTATGGTACCACTTTGGTTGCATTGCCGACGCAAATTGGTAGGACACCATCAACTGACGGGTCAAGGGTTCCAGAATGACCGATTTTCTTGGTTTTTAATAGACTACGTAAACGGCGAATGCAGTCAAAGCTAGTCATCCCACGTTCTTTATACAAGGGAATAATCCCATCCATGTTAATCCTCCTATAAAAACGGGGTTGTGGTTTGAATCACCATAACCCCGTTTTCTGTTACTTTTCTTGCTGATGAAGTTGGTTGATTAATTGATCAATCCGACTACCATAAGCAATTGACTTATCTCGTTCGAATTTAATCTCAGGAGTCTTAAAGATATTCAACCGGGCACCTAATTCGCTACGGATCAAGCCAGTCGCCTTATCCAAGCCTGCTTGAGTCTTTTCACCATCTGATGCTTTATCAGACAAAATGGTGTAGTAAATAGTTGCTTGTTGGAGATCACCGGTAACATCAACCCCCGTAATCGTTACCCCTTGAACGCGCGGATCACGAACCCGCTTCAAGAGAATATCGTCAACCTCACGCTGAATTTCACCAGCTAAGCGGTCAACACGATAACGCTTGTTAACCATGGAATATCACCTCAGTTTATTTAACTGGAACTTCTTTCATTTGATAAGCTTCAATGACATCTTTTTCCTTAATATCATTGTAGTTTTCAATTGTCAAACCACATTCAAAGCCGGCCTTAACTTCCTTAACGTCGTCCTTGAACCGCTTCAAACTACCCAGTTCACCTTCGTAGACAACGACACCGTCACGAACTAAGCGGACCTTTGAGTCACGAGTGATTTTACCACTAGTTACCATTCCACCGGCGATAGTACCGACCTTAGAAGCCTTGTAAAGCTGACGAACTTCAACTTGGCCAATCGTTTCTTCCTTGTAGACTGGCTCAAGCATCCCCTTCATCGCCTTTTCAACTTCATCAATCGCGTTGTAGATAACCCGGTGGAGACGAATGTCAATGTTGGTAGAGTCGGCTAGTGATTGAGCAGATGGTGTTGGCCGAACGTTAAAACCAATGATAACGGCGTTTGATGCTTCCGCCAGGGTAACATCTGATTCATTAATGGCCCCAACGGCTTGGTGAATAATGTCCACCCGAACACCGTCAACCTTAATCTTCTGCAGACTTTGACTAAGCGCTTCGACAGAACCTTGAACATCGGCCTTGATAATCAATGGTAAGGTCTTCATCTGACCTTCCTTCATGGTTGCAAACAGGTTATCAAGGGTAACGTGTGAAGTCCGCTTCCGCTCTTCTTCTTGAGCCTGTTCAGCACGCTTTTCACCAGCGGCCCGGGCCGTCTTTTCATCATCAAAGACAACAAACCGATCCCCGGCTTCTGGAACAGCATTCAGACCAGTAATTTCCACAGGTGTTGATGGGGTGGCCTTCTTGATCCGGCGACCATTTTCGTTGGTCATGGTCCGAACACGACCATAAGTATTACCAACAACGATTGGGTCACCGACGTGGAGTGTCCCTTGTTGAACTAAGACAGTGGCAACGGACCCCTTCCCTTGGTCAAGACGAGCTTCAACAACAGAACCAGCACCATTTTGGTCAGGGTTAGCCTTCAGCTCCATCATTTCAGCTTGTAATTGGATCATATCCAATAATTCATCAATGTTCTTACCGAACTTAGCTGAAATGTTGACGAAGATGGTGTCACCACCCCAGTCTTCAGGAATTAAGTTGTACTTAGCTAATTCTTCAACTACCCGTTCTGGGTTAGCGCCTGGTTTATCAATCTTGTTGACAGCCACGATAATTGGGGTCTTAGCTGCTTGAGCGTGGTGAATGGCTTCCACCGTCTGTGGCATAACACCATCATCAGCAGCAACAACCAAGACAGTAATGTCGGTGATATTAGCACCACGCGCACGCATTTCAGTGAAGGCCGCGTGTCCTGGAGTATCCAAGAATGTAATCAGGTTGTCCTTGTAGTGAACCTGGTAGGCACCGATTTCCTGAGTGATCCCACCGGCTTCGTGTTCAGTGATGTGGGAGTGACGAAGCTTATCCAGCAGAGTCGTCTTACCGTGGTCAACGTGACCCATGACGGTAACAACTGGTGGCCGCGAAACGAGGTGGTCGGTGTTCTTTTCTTCGTCTTCAAACATCTTGTCGATATCGGAAACGTCCACTTCCACCTTTTCCTTAGCATCGATGCCATAGTCGGTTGCCAATAACTCAATTGTATCCTTATCAAGGGATTGGTTTTGGTTAATCATGACCCCAAGCATAAAGAGCTTCTTAATGATTTCAGCCGGTGACCGGTGCAAAATCTTTCCCAGATCTTGGGCATTCATTCCTTCAGTGTACTCTAACACTTCTGGTAATGGCCGGTCCTTCCGTTGAGTTGGTTGTTTTTGCTTAACTTCACGCAAACGATTATTACCCTTGTTGTGCTTCTTGTTCCGCTTCTTATTCTTCTTATTGAAACGGTTACGACCATTACGATCGTTATTATTTAAGCTGCCACCAAAACGGCCATTGTGGTTCTGGTTGTTACGTTGTTGGTTGCCATTACCATGTTGCTTGTGACCTTGCTTTTGGTGATTATCATTTTGACTTGCCTTTTGGGCATTGCCATTGTTATGGCGTTTTTCACGCTTAGGTTCTTCATGTTGCGCTTTAGCAGACTTTTGACCATCATGCTTCTGGTGAGCCTTTTGATGGTTTTCATTCTTCTGACCATGATGTTGACCTTTGGCCGGTGCTTTAACAGTCTTCTTTGCTTGACTATTATTACCCTTCGCAACTTGACGTAGCTTTTGTGCTTGTTCAGGGGTGACGGATGACATGTGACTCTTAATCTGCATCCCCTGTTGGTTGGCCACTTTAACCAGGTCTTTACTTGGCATCTTTAATTCTTTTGCCAATTCATAAATTCGTTCTTTGGCCATGTGTTCACTCTCCTTAATCCATTGCTAATAATTCCTCAAACTTTCTTGCAAATCCAGATTGGGTAATTCCAATAACTGTTCTTGATTGACCGATTGCCTGACTTAACTCTAACTTAGTAAACGACTGATTTAATGGCACATTGTAGTAGGCGCATTTATCGTTAAACTTTTTGCTGCTAGCTGGACCAGCATCTTGAGCTAAAAAGACTAACCGGACTGATTGAGTTTGAATTGCTTTTAATACGGTTGCTTCCCCACTAACAACCTTTTGGGCGCGTCTGGCCATTCCCAAAAGGTTCAGCGTTTGGCGTTTATTTTTGATCATTACCAAATAATGCTTGCCGTGCTTGAAGGTGGTCAGTGTATTGAATCAGTTCATCGTAAAATGAATCATCCAATTTAACGTGAAATGCTTTTTCAAAGGTCTTTTCGGCCTTGGCACGTTTAGCAATTTCCACATCAACAGCGATGTAAGCACCACGACCTGACTTCTTACCAGTGGGGTCAATGGAAACTTCATCTTCCTTATTTTTTACAACCCGAATTAATTGCCGCTTAGGCATCATTTCGCCAGTGACGATGTCTTTTCGCATCGGTACTTTTCTCTTTTTCATCGTTTCACCCCGTTGCTAATTAATCTTCACTCGTGTTTTCAGTGTCGTCATCAGGAGTATCAGTGGCATCAGCATCAGCTGCGTTATCCAGATCTTCCATTTCTGATTCAGACTTAATATCAATCTTGTACTTGGTCAACCGAGCAGCAAGCCGTG